>JAFLUL010000017.1:4614-34532 GCA_022508845.1 Oscillospiraceae bacterium
TTATCGCGTGGCCTTCAACAGTAGCTTCACAGCGGGTACAGGTCTTTGTATGAGTGCCATTGCCGTTTGAAGCAAAGCTGCCGTAATCGTGTCCGGCGGCAGGAAGCACTTTTTCTTTTTCTTCGATATAGGTTTGGTCCTCAAAAGTAACGCTTGCAGTATAAATGGTTTTACCGCTTTCAGTACATTTTGCAAGCTGCTCGGAGATGCTCACATCAGCATTTTCGTCTCTGTTGTGGGAAGAATCATTTCGGCATACAAACTTGGCCGTTGCAGTTTTGTAATCTTCAGACCAATCAAAGCCATCAAACTCATAGTCGTGCCCCTTGGCGGTATTTTCGGAAACAACGGTATGGGTTTCGGATTTATCTTTATAGGTTGCGGTGTAGGTAATGGAGGCGTTTTCCATGCAGGTTGCGGGATTATTCACGCTGCTCATCGCGGCATCCTCATAAATAATATGAGAACCGTCATTTGCGCATACGAGCTTTGCCTTTGCGGTTGTTCCGTCTTCAGACCAGTCAAAACCAACGAATTTATAATCGTGATCCTTGGCGGTGTTTTCAAAAAACACTGTGTTGGTTTCGGTTTCATCTTTATAGGTTGCGGTGTAGGTAATGGAGGCGTTTTCCGTGCAGGTTGCAGGATTATCCACGCTGCTCATCGCGGCATCCTCATAAATAATATGAGAACCGTCATTTGCGCATACGAGCTTTGCCTTTGCGGTTGTTCCGTCTTCAGACCAGTCAAAGCCGGCGAACTCATATTTATGTCCGGAAGCGGGAGTTGTCTGCCGTGCGGAAATAATATAGCTGCATACAGCGCAGTGACTTCCGGCTGTTAGACCGGTTTCAGTACAGGTTGCAGGCACAGCAGGATCCGTTACTTCGCTGTGACTCACGGCAGTAAAGCTCGCTTTTATGGTTGTGTTTGCGGTGATATTCATATAACCGCTCCAACCGTTAAAATCATAATGGTATGCAGCGTCTGGAGCCTTAGTCTGCGCGGCAGGAGGCGTGGCATTGGAGCCGTGATTTACGGTTTGTTTTTCAATAACTGAATCGTCCTCCGCCAAAAATGTAACTGTATAGGTGTTGAGCGCGGCATTATCCAGCGTGATAGTTGTTGGAGCGGTGATATTTGACACGGTATATGTTATCAAATTGCCGCTCTTACTGAACGTTACCGTGCCGTTTGTGGCAGTGACAGCGGGAACATCGCTGTTAGTATAGCCATCGGAAAGCGTTATAGTAAATGATGTGCTTCCGTTATAATCGACGCATGACGCAGGCTGCTGCGTTACAGTATAGCCTGAACCTATGCTGAGAGTTACATTAGGATTCCAGCGGGCATAAAGCGTTGAGGCGGAGGCTTTATCCCATTTTCTTGCAGAATCTCCGTCAGCGGTATAATACTGCGTTCCGCCGGAGGTTGCATTGGTATCATAATATCCGGCGAAGGTGTAATCCGCGCGAGAGGGCATAACGGCAAACGGCATTTCGGCATCATACGTGGCGGTTACAGCATCCGTTCCTCCGGAGCCTCCATTTTTATTCAGAACCACGTTATATTCGGCAGGAGTCCAAACTGCGAAAAGTTCAAGATCCGCATTGGCGCTGTATGTATGGCCTGAAACGTAAGACGGTGCGGTTGCGGCGGGGCTCGTACTCCAGCCCTTGAAATCATATCCTGTGCGCGTGGGCTGGGCGGAGGTTATTATAATATCCTTATCCACAAATTTATCCTGCGCTGCGGGAGCGTCCGCCCCGCCATTAGCGTTATAAGTAACGCTGAAAACGGGTTCAAAACGGAACGGCACAGAACCTGTGGCAGAGCTGCTGTATAACTTTACGCCGTATAAATATTGAGTATTGGCGGTAAGCTCCCTTAACATAAAGAACTGGGAGCTCTCCTGCCCGAAATCAAAACCGGTGGTATTGCCTGATGCGTTTCCGGCATCGTCCTGATAGTCTATATATGTGCCGTCAGATCGATATGTATCTGCGTAATATCGCAGCACATAGCTGTCTGTGCTGCCCAAACCATAGATCAGATATTTTCTTGTTTCGGTTGGGGTAAACTGATAGTATTCGATCTCACTCGTTGCATCTATCTCCGCAGTATAATCGTTATTTGGCGTGAGAGCTACAGCGTTCAAGGGGTACCACAGCGCAAAATATGTTTTTGCAGAAGCGGGAATCGTAACCTTATCAGACGCAAGACACTCTTTGTTTTCCGCACCGCTGCCGGAGGTGGACCAGGCGACCAGCGTGTGGGAATCGCGGGAAAGTCCGGATTTATCCATACTCATCGTATGCCCTGAAGGCAGAGTTTGAGTAAACGTTGTTGTACCGCCGGTGGCGTTAAACGTTATATCAACACCCTTACATACTTTAAACGGAAAGGAGCCGGTGTTGCTGCTATAAAAATCAGTATAGAAATAATAAGTGGTGTTCGCTGTAAGAGAAACGGTAAAATAAAACTGTTGGCTTCCCATACCGAGCAGGTTTTGCAGTTTTATATTGCTGTTATCGTCGTTATAAGCAGCCTTTGTGTCGGAGGAAACCATTCCGTAGGTGCTGTTTCTGTTATAAAGATATCCTCTGGTATCGCCGGAAGGATTATAAGAGAAAAACACATAAGTACCGGTTGAAGAGGGTGTAAATTTATAATAGCGCCGCATTGTGGCGGTATTGATGCTTGCAGTGTATTCCGTATTCAGGTTCAGCACAGGCATTGCATCATAGATATCCAGCGTTGCCTTGTCGATCTGAGCCTGTGTGCTTGTTGTGTAGCCGTCATTGAGGTCTTCAAGAATCGCAGAGGCCGCGCTTAAGGAAGAATTAAGTCCGGAATACTCGCTGCCGCCGTTTTCATAGCAGTCTTTTGCATATTTATATGCCTCACGCAGACGGTCGGAATTGACTGTGGAGCAGGGAGTATGGTAATAGGCATAAATATAGTCGCCGCCGGCGCCGCGGTTCAGATCGGGGTGATTGGTCGGAGAGTTTATGGCAACCGCAGTATACCAGCCCGGGGAGCCTTGGAAATAGCTGTCTCCGGAGGTGGCTGAAATGGACTCCCCGTCCGATGTGCTGATAACCGCAAAACAGTCTATTGCAGGGCCGTAGCTGCGGTCATAGGTGGCGTAAAGCGTCATATCCTTACCGCCGGCGCCCTTATTCAGATCAACCGCTCCGTCGCCTGTATATTTTGGATTATATGTTGCGTTGTCACCCTGATTCTGGCGCCACCAGGTCACAGTTTTTCCGCTGACGGTGGCTGAAACAGAACCGGAGTTGTTATAATTGCCAAACTCATTGGATTCAATACCGGTTGCTTTGCAGGCATTTGCCGCAGTTGGATCCGTAGTCAGTTTAAAGCCAATATAAACATAATCTCCTCCTGCGCCCTCGTTAAGATCTTGCTCAATGTATGCGGCCATATTGGTTGAATCAATATAGGTGTGATATGAGCCGCTGAAAACGGAGCCGCTTGAAAAACCAACGCCGGATTTTATACCGTTTAATGCATTGGCGTTTTTACTTGAGTAATAAAGCGCAAAATTCGTAACAAATTTTGTACCGGCAGGGTAATAATACTCTGTGGTGTAATTTTTTGTGTAATCGCTGTAAGCCTGCGCCATTGGTGTAAACACAACGCCTATTACAGGGATCACTGATACAACCATAACACATGAAAGAACAAGAGAAATTATCTTTTTTATTGCTCCTGTGTTTTTCATTATTTTTACCTCCTGTTGCCAATTTATAATAATACTATTATATTATATTTTTTTCTTCCTTTGTTTTCAAGCTTCCATTAACTTCATTTTTAACAAAATTTTTACTTAATCTTTGTTTATTTTGTGCATATAAGCCGAAAACAAGCGAAAAAAAAGAGCGTGCAAGCTTTTCAGCTTACACACTCCTTTGATTTTAAGATTCTATCTCGCCTATTTCTTCCGCTATTGCAGAGCGCCTTTGGTTAAGCTCCGTATACATTGAATCACGCATTTTTTTATCTATTTTATAGCCAAACATAGGCACCATACTCAAAATAGCAAGAAACGCCGGGAAGAGAGTTGACATTGCAAATATCCATTTTTGCGCTCTTTCAGGCTGAGCTCTCAGCTCTTTATAGGCGAGCTGATCGTAACCTATCCACTGTTTAAGCTTCGGCGTTATAACATTATTGATGCGAACGGGAATCTTGCAAAGAATGGTGCTTGCAACAGAAAGGGTGGCTTCGTTCCTGTAGCCTGTTTTCCATTCGATATAGTCGTTGCACTCATTTCTGATTTCATCGGTTGAAATATTATTTATACCCTGGAAGCTCGCATAGATTATCTCCCATATCATTGTTACGGGAAGCATAGGAATTCTGCTTTGGAAGAAGTGTTTACCATCGCCGTCTTTGAAAAGCAGACCGTATAAAAACACGGGAATATAGCAGGCCTTTGGGAAAGTATGGCTGAGCATATAGAGAGCTTTCGTTGAATGCTTTGAGGCAAGCTTATTATATTTTGCGTAGCCGATGGGCTGAAACGGAACCGACGGAATACCTGCAAAGGTTTCAAAGGTAGTCATAAACAAAACCCAGCGATAATAGTTGTTTGTGTTGATACCAGTACTGAAAGAACCGAGGGCGTTTGATATCATATACATAAGAAGCGGTTTGTTTGTGAAAACAACTCTGAGACTGTCGATAACTCTCGGAGCATCAACGCTTTGGTGAACTCTCTCTTTTGCTATTGTTGAATACCACATAACAACAATACCTGTTACGATCCCCGTAAACGGTCCCAAAATAACAAGCGACCATTTTATCATATCCGCGCTTGTGCGGTTGGGCTTCGCCTTTATAAGTCCGTTGGTTATAAAGTCGAGCAGGAATTCAATTATTGTATTCGGCAAACCGGCATAAAAGAGATTGCAGTATTTTGTTACGGCAAGCAGTCGACGTCTGTCGGAAGGATAGGGAGTTATTGTTGAAAGATATCCGGAAGTTGCAACCGACTTGAAGTTTGAAACGGTTTCGAGAAGCATTTCAAGAACGACATATGCAATAAACTTAGGGATATAATTAAAATTGTTTACATGTTCCTGAGAAAAGAGCACAGGAAGCAGCCAATAAAGACTTACAATAACAGCAAACGGAATGCCTGTGAAGAAAAAATATGGCACAAATTTTCCCCAGCGGGTTCGGGTCTTTTCAATTATACCGCCGATAACGATATCGTCAACAACATCCCAAATTCCGGCAAATATATTATAAAGCGACTGCTTATTGAGATCTATTTGCAGAATACTGTCAACAAAAAGCTCCTTTTGGCTGTCAATATTGAAGCCAGAGCTTCCGTCAAAAAACATATACCCAATCGTCTCTTTGCGAGAAACGACGCGGCGGTCAACTCCTGTAAGCCTTTGCAGCCGGCGCGCAACCTCTTCATCGCTGCCGTGCTCGGCTATTTCAATAGCCGTTTGCTTATCGAGCTCACTCATAATTCTTCCTCCACGTTTTATTTTGACTCTGAGTTATCAGCCCGCGTCAAGGATACTTTTAATTCGCCGGCAGGCGCTCTCTATGGCGTCTCCCGTGTTTATGCCGCAGGAGTTTGTTTCGTGATAATGGTTTCTGCCGAAGCGATCTTTTCCGCGGTTAAAGTATGGCATTTCGGTGTCAAGAACATAATCGTTTCTTGCAACAGCATAGCCCGCCATATCGTTTGTAACGCCGAAGATCATAATATTTTCATCGCCGAATATTTCGCTGAGAGGAGTTGGATTTACATCCGCGCGCTCGCCTGTTGAAGAGGTTTCCTCTCCCTCGTATCCACCGCTCCATACAAGCTCGGGGAACATTTCACCCGGCATAGTGAGGATTTGGGTTCCGCCGATATTAAAATATGTAACCTCTGAAATAAGGCCTGTTTTGGTTTCGGAATCGGCGGCACATCTGCGTCCGCTGAAAATACCGAGCGAATTTGCGAGCGAAAGAACGAAATTATCAACAGGAAGAACGAAATTTTGAGAAACAACGGTTATTTCCGCGTTGAGTTTACGCTCATTATTTATTTCAAAAGCCTTAAGGCCGAGCTTCGATCCGCCCAGGATGGTTCTTTCAACGTTATCATCGGCAACCTTGCCTATATCGGTTGCTCCGATAGCGGAAACGGCATACATAACGTTTACTTTTTGATGTCTGTTTATTTCTCTGCGCATATAGCAGGGATAATCGGCGCTTAAGAGCTTGTTTCTTCCGCCGAGCGTGTTGGGGTGAGCCGGGAAATTGAGATACCAGGTTTCGGCAGAACCGTCATCGGGAACAAAGCGGAAGCGGTGCAGCACTGCTTTTGAGAAATACGGCGCTCTCCATCTGTGGAGAAGTTCGGGAGCGTCAATAAATCCGTAAAACATCTCTCCGCTTTTGCGGTTTGCGTATGCCTCCTCGCAAAGGCTCTTGATCACATTCTTGATTCTTATCATATAGGCTTTATCCTTGCCGGATTTCGGGAGCACACCCCAATATCCCATAGTGTCAACACCGGCATGGGTATGGGTGCAGCTGACGGTTATATGTTTGCAGCCTGTGTTTTTGCAAAACTGAGAAAGAGAGGCTCGAATTTCATTTACCTCATACCCGGTAAGTCCGATAAGATCGCAGCTTACAAGAACTATCCCTTCGTTTGTTCCGCAGTCTATCCACATCGCGCTTGCGGTGAGCGGATCCAGAATTCCGGTTATTCTCTTTGCGATTTTATATCCCGCCATCCAGTAGGGGTGGGTTTTATAGTTTGTCGGAGTAATGTCGCAGCTTGCAAAACCGACATTGAACTTACAGGAATCGGGATTTCCCATAGTTATTTTATGGGCGTCGGGAAGCTCATAAAAAACTCCGTTTTGATCCTTTACAGCTTTTTTAAGCGCAAGGTTATGTGCAAAAGAATATAGTGTGTCTGCCGGTTTCATAAGTTCCACCTCAAAAATAATATAAATAGATTTATTTTTATGATAGCATACCGGCAAATGCTTTGCAAGGAAAATGCTTCGATTTAATGGATAGTTCATTTTTCTGAGCGCCGAAGAACCCATTGACGAATAATAAAAAGAACCCAACCCTTTTGAAAGCATTACATCCATAAGAGTTGAGCTGCTATTAGTTTTTCAATTGCGCCGATGTGTCATCTTCGGTAAACTTCAATCGCAAGAACCCGAAGCTGTACATCACCGAGAAGCATAATGTCTCCCTGGCGAAGAGGCATAGGCTGGGAAATCTCTATTCCGTTTACTACCGTTCCTGTTCTGCTGAGGTTTTCAACATAGATAAGTCCGTTATACTCAATCAACCTGCAATGATGCCTCGACAGATAAACAGATGAGCTTACAGACAAATCGTTAATATTCGTTTGTCCCTGAATCAGTCTTCCTATAATGACCTGACTTCCAAGCTCTGCCCGAAATTGGTTTCTGGTCATTCCCTCCTCTAAATAAACAACCGCTTTCAGATTGCCCGATTTTACCCTTGTTGCATCTTTAAGCCCCCTAAAACCGTGGATCTCTTCGCCGCTGCGCAAGCCATCGGACAAATCAATACCGCCCCAGCCGTAAACCGAGCAATTTTCCGATTTATCGTCATTTGACCTGACCAAAACAACAAGAAGCACACAAACAAGAATTGCCAACAGGATAATCAGCAACGGCAAGATATATTCCATTATAATTACCATAGCCTTTCCGGCTACAAATAGTAATAAAAATCACGATGAATCCTTGCTGTAGCCGGACAAGGCGTGATGATAGTTTTATCAGTCTCAGAATTTGAAATTGTTCAAATTTTGAGGGGATTACGATCATATTAGCGTGATTTTCACGCTAAGCTCCCTCCGTTTTTAAGATTTTCAACGTAATCGCTTATTCCCTTATTATCTCTCAGCAATAATACTATCTTTTTTTGAATCATTTCGCATAAGGCTGAATGCTTTTTCTTAAAACTTTCCGCTGCCTCTCCGTTCCATTCGGCAAGAAACGAAGCGGTATTTTCCTGTTCTTCAACCATCGCCTTCTGCACCTTCAAAACCAGTTCGTTTATCGAGCTGCAAGCATTGTTTATTGCATATATTTCCTGCTCATCCATAATTTACTCCATTAAAAATATTGAATCGTCAATCTCATCCAAAGCTTTTAGGCTGCCGCTTTTCGTTTCCTCAAGCAAGCGTAAAAGCTCCTGCATTTGATCGCAATATGAGTTAACCGACTTTTTTAACATATCGCCCTCAGAGAGATTTATTATGTTATACGAGCCTGCAAGCTCGCGCATTGCGCTCAACTGACCTTCTATTTTCTCAGTCAACTTTTTCTGCTGAATTTCCACCATGCTAATCCTCCGGCAATTTTATGTCATTTATCATTTCATAAAGCTTGGATTCAAAGTCCTCATATACTTCGCATATTGCCGTTATACGGTCAAGCTCTTCCGCTAAAGCGTTATGCGAGGTATCTGCCCTATCCATAATATCATAAACAGAAGAATTATCAGTTTGTCCGGAGATCATAGCCGCAAGCTCCGAAAAATCATTTTTCACCTGAACAGCCGCCTCGTAAATTTTCGAAATTTCTTTTTTTAGGCGGGAATAAAAAATCATATTTTCCAGTCCTGTCATTTATTCAACCGACCTTTCAGAAAAAACTATGTCCTGCATATATTTCTTCAGATAATCAAGCTCCGCATATCTCAGTCTCACGCTTCCCGCGGCACCGGATAATTTCATTATGCTCTCCACACGCATCTCTGCGAGCGAAGAAAGTCTTTCGGCTTCCCTTAAAACGGAAATAAACTTTTCCTCTAAAAGAAAAAGCGAAACAAGCTCATCGAAATCCTTTTTTATAACTGAGGATTTTTCACCGAGAATTCTTTCAAGAACATAAAGCTGTTCCTCAAGCATTCCGAGAGCCGCCCTATTTTTAGACGCGGCATCGTTCAGGGACTGTGCCGCCATACCGAAAACTTTATTCACCAAAGAAACACCTCCTTAAAAAAAATTGTCGAAGAACACACAGCTCTCCGACAAAATGATAGCTTAACTTATGCGTTATACTATAACGTCAGTGCTGAGCACTTCAGCATAGTCAACACCATAGTTTTCAGCGCTGATATAGTTCTCAGCCATTGCTTCGAGGTCAACAACGTGCTCGTTGATCATCCCGATCATACGCATAATATCATCGTCAAGAGCACAGAACTTGGATATATAAACCTCAGAAGCGTCGCCGCTCCAAACGCAGGTAAGTCCTGTTACGAGATTCATCATCTCTTCAGTTATATTTGCTACTCTTGAGCCGGAATTTTTGAATAATTCTGCGGTGTTGATAAGATCCTGTGCGTTTACATTTAATGTCATACCCTGTGCTGTATTCATTTTTTTTCTCCTTTATAAGTAATTATTTTTTCGGTTTTTTGGTGATCAACCATAAGTACGGGTGCGAGCCATATTCTCGTTCTGACACTCTGTGTTTCTATAATTGCAAAGAATAATGCGAAGCACCTGGATATATACTCTTATTGCATTATAGAAATTTTTCATCTGAACTGAATCGCTTGCATAAGCCTGGCGGAAGGCTTCCTTTGCCGGGCCTTCCCACATACCTGCGAGAGCAGCCTCGTTATCGTTAAGGGTTCCGATCTCAGCGAGCAGCTGTTCGTTAAGATTTTCAAGCTCCTCTACTCTTTCGTTGAGTGATGTTGAATTAAGATAAACCGTTGACATTTTTTAACTCCTCCGTTTGTTATTTCTTTTTCATCAAGGAAGTGTGTTTCCCTTTGATGTCTGTATTATATAACAACGAAATGAGTTTTTATCAAAAACCGATAAATAGCACTTATCTGAGGATGAAATGCACATTTGCTATACAATTATCAATGTATCACCGTTTTTTATACCTGCTGATACAGGTGTTTGATATTTGATCAAAATAGATTTGCTTTCTTTATGAAGCAAAAGCATTTGAGCAATATCTCCTTTTATCGCCGTGTTCTCTTTCTGGCAAACTGCCTCCACGATTTCTTCTATGATTACAGATAATTCTTTATCTTCATTGATATCAAATTCATATTTTTTAGACAGCGATGGAACCATAACATCAATTTTCACATACAAAACCTCCATCACTTATTCTTAAATAATCCGACAGTATGGACGCAAGCTTTTCCTTGCTGTATTCACATTCGGTTTTACCGCCGCTCATATGCTCCGAAATGATTGTTAAAGGTTCCCCAACGGTATCCTTAACAGAAATGCGAAGCTGAAAGCATCCCTGATAAAAAAGCTCTGCGGAAAAAACTTCACCGCCGCTTTTATTCCATAAATCAAATTCGCTCAGTTCCCGGACTGTATCTGCGCGATCGGGAAGTTCGGCATCGGCGATAAGCTCGAGCGCGGATATATCAGAATTGCACAGCTTTAATCTGAGCATATCTGGCTGATAAGCAACTCTTTTACACAAAACTGCCGGCTCACCGCAATAATAAAGCAACGGAAGATCAATACCGGGAAAACTGACCGACAAAACATATTCGGCTCCACCGATTCTTGAGACTATTGAGCCCACACTATCGTTGATATAAAAAGCCTCTCCGTCGGTTTCAATTTTATTAAACCGAGTCATCTGAGCCATATCGCGCAAAACATCCTCCCGCTTTTCATCACAGCGAGATGTCTTTTCGGAAAAAAGTCCGAAAACACGGCTGTGAGACGTTCCGGCGAGCAATATTTTCAGTTCACGCTCAGACAAAAGAAAAAATTCCGCGTTTTTATCGATATCCATATTCATTTCAGCTCCTTCAGCAAAGCCTTATATGAACGGGAAAGGGGCACCTGCATCCCATTATCAAGCTCCATATAATTCTTGGAAATGTAAATATTTTCGATCTTTGATTTTGCAACTACAAAGCTTCTGTGACAACGCAAAAAACCCGATGGCAAAACGGCTTCAAGATTATCTATCGTATCATAAAAAGCGTATTCCTGATTTCCGACATTAAGAAATACTTTTTTATCACGTGCCTCAAAATAATAAATCTGAGAATAAGGTATAACTTTTCTCTCGGTTTTTAAATTAAGCTGAAACCCCGGGCTGTTCCCGTCCGAATAACTGTCAAGCAGCTTCAGGATAGAGGCTTTCAGAGTGGACTGCGCCTGAGCGGGTGTAAACGGTCTTAAAAGAAGTGCGCCGGCAATAATTTTAGGATTCAAATAATCTACCGGAGAAACTGTTGCATCGGCAACGATAATAATAAAGGACGATCCGTTTTCTCTTCGTATGCGCTCCGCTAAGCTTACCCCGTGTTCAAGAGTAACATCAAGACAGGATATATCCGCACCGCCGTTATGATCAAGATATGTACGAAGCTGCGTTTCCGACGTAAACAAATGCCAACCCCATTCAGCATCACTCAGTTTTGCCGACAGATTGAACGACAACTTTTGAAGCATATTCAATTCGGTTTTATCCTTATCCAATAATAATGCTTCTATCATATTATCACCTGTCAGCATCGGGTATAACGACCCTGTGTGTTTTCGGTTCGCCGTTTGATCCCATAACTATATAGGCACATCCCCTTGAAGGCTTTTTCGCGGCTATGGCATACGGCAAATCACTCATATTCAAAAGTCTTTGCGAGGACGGCGCGGCATCAACAAGTATACCGTTTCCGTCTGAAATATAGTTTTGAAACGCGGCAAATGAATTCAAGACTCCTGTTTCCGAGAGGTTCACTGCGCCAATGAGGAAAATATTATGCATTTTGCCTTTTTCGGTAATATTCTCGAAAAATCCGCTCATTTTTTTTGCCGTATTCTCCGGGGTATAGAGCGACCTGATAAACGAAGCAAGATCATCAATAAAAACATATACGGGAGAAAACTCTACTCTCATAGCGGCAGCTATTTCATCTTCCCTGATGCCGCTTCGCAGCAACTCGTTTTTGCGCTTGTTGCGGCGAACAAATTCAGGAGTAAGCTCTTTGAAGAATGAGAAAAGCTCCTCGTCGGTTCTGATGAATTCGTCGGCAAAGGCATCGCCGTAAATCTGAGCGGGATCCTCTTTGAGTGAAACAATATAAACAGAGGATTTTTCCTTTTCGGATGAAGCTTTCACAAGCAACTTCAAAACGCTTCTCATATTTGAAACGCCCTGACCGGCAACGGTCAAACAAAAGATCTCATCAAGATCCATACTGTATAGCTCCGCGGTATCAGCAAGATAGCCGAGCGCAAGAGTTTTTTTGGAATTAAGGCTCTCATTATATTCAGGCAAAAGACGGAATTGAGAGAATTTGGGATCGGACGGGATAAAAGGAATTTGCCTTGCGCACATACCTGCCCATACCGCGCTCATTGCTGATATTTTTTCAGCGCACTGTCTGCCGCGGCTGTAATCATCGCCGCAACCATTTATAAGTGCAGTTTGATATTCCAAACATCTTTCTCCAATGCGGACAAGACCTCTGCCCCTGACTCCCGTTTCGGGAAGAATATCAATATTCGTTGTATGCAGTGCTTCCGCATACTTATATTTATCCGACAGCTCTAAAGTATATACCGTTCTGATATTTTCAGCTAAACGGCTGCCGATCTCGGTCATACCGAAACCTGCGCCTGTTACCAACAAATACATACCGCAGGCGATACCTTCTCTGGAAAGACGCATAATATCGCTTTCAAACCGACCATCGGTTTTGCTCTTAAAGCCTGCATAATTATCTATTACAATAACAATTGCCGGGAGCGGCTCACGGTGTTCTTTTACATATTCGCTGTAAGTACCGCCTACAAGGATATCCTTTCTGCGCCGCAATATATCGCTGAGCAGCCAAAAAAGTTTGTCCGGACGATCACCGTCATCGTCATAAATTACGCCGCCAACGTGGGGCAAGGATTCAAATATACCCAATGACCGAGCGCTGAAATCAATAATATATAAATTGAGACGGTCAGGAGAATAAGCGTTAACAAGCCCGTATAATACGGTTTGGATAAAAGTGCTCTTGCCGGAAGCGATGCTGCCTATAACGGCGTGATGTCCGCCGGTTGCGAAATCGATCGACAGCGGTATCTGCGATTGATTTGAAGGGTCATCGGCAAGTCCGATAACGGCGGAAAGGGAAAAGCCCTTTACAGATTCATTCCAGCCGTTTTCGGCATTGAATGTTTTAACCCCGTCCCCAAGCTCAGACAGTATAAGCCGCTCAGGAAGACACGGCAGCCACAGGCTGCACGCATTATTATATCCGTTTTCATTAGCTGTTTGTTTCACTGCGGCAACAACAGCCTCAAGCTGGGTTTGTTCTTCGATCGGAGGAAGTCTGACACCCGTTTCAGCTGACTTTTGCAGAATATGGGAAACAATATCCTGATCGCTTATTTCCTGTGAATTTTTCGGGAACAAACGCAGGATAACTGTAAGCGCGGATGCACTCCCCCTGTAACCTGAGTTTTTTAATTGAAGCACACTTACAACACGTTCACAAAGCTCTAAGGCTTCCATTGTATTTAATCCGCAGATATCCGTATCTGAACCGGCAAGCTCCTTTATAACTCCGACAATGGACTCATAGCCCGCAAGCTTTCTCTCCTCAGCACGTTTTAACGCAACGTTTCCGGAGGAAACCACAGGTCTGCCGATATCAGAAAGAATAACAGCGATATCATCCGAAACGATACCGTTATTATACACAGCTCCGCTCCACGCAGACTGAAACGGCTCAAATATTTCATCGCTTCCGACCTGGAAAACGGCACCGCCCGGATTTGTTATATACGCAGCATCGGGATGATGCAGCATATCCATAGAATCCTGCTTATCCTGTACACGCAGACAAAGACGGAACTTGGAATTTGAACGAATATTTTCATCTACCGTACCGCTGGGCTTTTGAGTTGCCAAAATGAGGTGTATACCAAGGCTTCTTCCAACCTGAGCTATACTTATCAATTCCTGCATAAACTCATGCTCAGACTTTTTCAATTCGGCAAATTCATCAACTATGATTACAAGATGAGGAATCGGAACATTGGTTATATGTTCCTTATATAATTTTGTATATTGGTTTATATTATTAACGGAGCAGTCGTTAAACAGGCGCTGTCTGCGCAAGCTCTCGCTTTTTATCGATATCATGGCGCGTCTTATGCTGTTTCCGGAAAGGTTTGTTATCTGCCCTGCCATATGAGGCAGTCCGGCGAACAAATTCGCCATTCCTCCGCCCTTATAGTCGATAATAAGGAAGTTCACGTCATTCGGACTGAAATTTACACACAATGAAAGAATAAGGCTCTGCAGCAGCTCGCTCTTTCCTGAGCCGGTTGTGCCTGCAACCAGGCCGTGAGGTCCGTGATATTTTTCGTGCAGGTCAAGACTGCATAATGCGCCGCCCGCTTTTACTCCTATCGGAACACTCATACTGTCCACAACCGAGCTGTTTTTCCAGCGGCGGTCAATTTTTAATTCTGCCACATTCGACGCCCCGAAAATGGACATAAAATCAACTTGCAGCGGAATGCTTTGATCTGAGTTCTTTTCATCTACCCGAATATTTGCAAGCCTATGCGCCATAGCTTCGAGAGCAGATGCGCCAATGTCATCTCTTTTGACGCGGACAATCCGACGGTTTGCATCCAGCAAATCGTCAACAAAACAATAATCCCCATCGTTTTTGACTGTAAAACGGCATTCGTTCGGCAGCTGAGAATAGGAATTGGCAAGAATCAACGTGCTTACGCCGTATTCCTCCAAGGGATGAAGAAGGTAAGATGAGAGAATATTCCTGTCAAGTATGGAAGGATCGGTCAATATCACAATATAATAGGGTTTCGGAATATCAATATTTTCGGCTGACGCCCTCGTTCTGAGAACACTCAACAGCTCATAGCTGATATCCTCGGCGTCAGGTTGATTAGTGGAAAAAAATCTGGTTTTTTGATCATTTGACCAACAATGAGGTAATTTGCGAAGAAATTCCCAATTACCGTCCACGGAGCGGGAGGAACGCTGATTGAGCAAAACGATTTTTATATCCGTATAGCAGATATTTGCAGCAAGCTGCGTAATAATAATCTGAGCCAGCCTCACCTGTTCTGACGAAGAACCAACAAGCCCGATAAGCTTATTTTTTCTCAGATCGATACCTATGGGAACATTGCAAAGCTCAGCATACTCATTCTTAATCACCGAAGGAAATTCGGCAAGCTTATCTGAATTTACCGAAAAAGAAACCTTTGGTATTTTTATATTGTATTGAAACGGTATGTTGCCAAGACCAAGACGAACAAACAGAAAATCGTCGTGCACAAAATTCCGATTCCACATATCCGGCGAAGTCTCATCGTATGCTGCACATTTGGCAGCGGAAGGATACATAGAGCACATTGCGAAATAGTTCTCTTTATATTTTGACGCAAGCTCACGCGAAATGGCGATAAGATAGTTGCCGTAAGCGTTAAAGCGCCTTCGATCCTTATTAACCTCTTCCTCTGTTTGAGAATTAAGGCTTAATATGGCCCATATGGCTCCAATAAGAGCTGATGAAACTGCGGTTATAATACCCATAGACATAAATCCGCCAACCCCTGCCATACCTATTGCCATCATACCGAATCCTAAAATCATCGGTATTGACATTGTAAGCGGTCTGCCTATAGCCTCGATCAAACTCTTTTTTTTCGCGTCTAAGGGTGCGGGCGGAGAATCGATTTCAACCTCCCCCGTATGAATTACTGGAATTGTTCTTGCGGGCCGGCTGAAATAGGCTCCTTTAACGGAAGAATTTATTTTTCCGAAGCGATTAAGAGAAACGTCATACGGTTTCAAAACAGATGATACATCGCATTTCCCGAACAAATTGCCAACGCATAAAACGGTTCCGAAATACACAAGCCTTAATCCGCATATATAAATATCGTCACCAAAATGCAGCCTGTGTAATTGTCCTATTGAGGCATTATTTACGCAAACTCCGTTTCTGCTGTGATCTGCGACACACCAATTTCCGTTATGGAACACAATATCCGCGTGATGCCTGCTTACAAAGCTCAGATTTCTGAAAATAATATCATTATCATCTGCGCTGCCTATGCTGATCCTGCGCGACGGATCGAGGATAAACTTCTGCATAACCTGAAAAACCGGTCGGTCTCCGCCGAAGCAGAGCGACAAAACCTCTCCGTAGGCGGTTTGGATACTGATGGCCTGGTTCTCAGATATGATTGCGGACATTTTTTTTTGTTCGTATTCAATAATGCAAGCACCTGAATCGCATAAAATATAATTCAGTTCCTCGTGCCTTTCAACGGTAAACTTTACACTATGCTTTAAACCGAATATATGCTTTTTAAGCAACACGACATTTTCCGCCCCTGTGTTTTCAGGCAGATAAAACTCTTTACATATTTTTTTGTAATTTACCATTAAAAGCATAGTTTATTCCTTTTAATTTTCCCTATTTATGATTTATATCAAAAACAAAAAGCTTTACTTTGATTTTATAATTTTGAATCAGAAGTATATCGCCATCCCGCAAACGGAAACCTTCTTTAGGGCGAATATTTCTGCTTGAAGCACCACGCCGCAGAGTTATAGGGTTTTTTGTTCCGGTATTGTATACACAGACTCCCCCGCCTGAGACGTATATACACGCCTGATAAGCGGAAACAGAGGCATCATATATTATTATCTGGTTCTTATCGTCCCTACCGATGTTTATGCGTTTAGCAGGATCAAAAACATAGCTATGTTTTTTACCCGCCGCTTTAATTGTTAAACCTATCATCACACGCCTTGCAAGCGGCGGTTTTACGGAGTTATCCATAATATAGGGATTTTTCAGCGAATATCCGAGAAGATCATCTCTGATGATCTTCTCGGCGGCATTATTGTATTTCCGCCGATTATTGCGTTTTATATATATGATTAACCCAACAATAAAACCGACGATTGCAATAACAACATAAATGATTACAAAAATAATCATCAGCTATCAATCTCCGGGAGTATTTACAACGTTTACAACGCCGTTATTTATGGTGCAAACATTCCATACGTTGAGAACATTGGGAGGACACTCAACAACAATCGGAGAGCTTTGACCGTCAATATAAATTCTTACTGTGGCGCCGTTTATACCCATCGTTTGAGTGCGTCCGTAATCTTGAACCGAGAAAGTATAGTTTCCGGCTGTGTCGTAGAGCGTTGTTGTTTCGGGACCGTAGCCGTCCATATCGTCAACGTCTAACTCGGCAATGGTATTTCCGCTTCTGTCATTCTGTCTCTGATTCTGGAAATAAGTATACACACTTGTTCCGTCCGAAGAGCTTCCGATAAGATAAGAATCTAAATCTTGAGGAGTTGCGTTCCAGGTAAGAACGATTCTGATAGCGCCGGCGCTCAGAACGGGAGATAATGTGATATCGCCCTCAGTAACGTTGCCGTTCTCAAAAACAGTTGCAAAAAACTGATCCGAAATATATCCTTCGGCCGAAGCGGTGATAATATAATCGCCCGCCTCTATATCTTCTATCTTATATCCTCCGGTATAGTCGGAAATTGTGCTCGTTATCTCAACAGAAGGATTGCCCTTCGAAGCAACTGAAAGAGTAACATTAAATATACCTCTGGCGGTTGTGGCGTCACGGACAACGCCGGTAAGAATATGCAAAGACTTTTGCTCGTCATCGCCGTCCTCATTTACAATTTCTCCGGGATATATTCTGTTCCAGGCGTTTGAATTGAAAGAACCGTCCGCAGAACACTCAATCTCAAAGACCGCGTAATTATACATAAAACGAACAACAACTTTATTGACCGCAGAATTTTCCGTAATTTCAGGAGTGGAAATTTCAAAATTTTGAAGTGCGGACATATTTATGCTCGTTCCCATTCCGCTGAATATCAAAGAAAGATCATCAACAGAGATTTCATTAGGACGTTTGCCATCCATGGGCTTGCCGTTGAGTTCATTGATAACATAGCGGTCAGCATCGGTATTATAATAAAGGAATTGCACCGGAAGACCTGTATATGTAACGGTGTAGATCTGGCCGTCAACTTGGATAGAAGGTTCGCCGTATTGTCTGCGGAAGTCTCCGAAAGTGTAGCCGGTGAGCTTCAAAGCAAGAGATTTGTTAAATGCTAAATCCGAGGTGTTTTCCGGTTCCGATTTAGAAGGTACTCTTTGGATCATAGGCTGAATAAGAGTCATTCTTTCACGCAGCCTTGCGGAACCGATTCTTTCGTAACCGAGACGATAGACGCTGTAGGCCTCTTCAATAAGCTGAGTGTCTTCATACACCTCGCCGAGATCTATATACGGCTCCTCATTATACGGATCAAGATCGATAGCTACCCAATAATTGCTGATAGCAGATTCATAATCTCCGCTGTTAAGATAATTGTTTGCCAATTCCATATATTTTGCGCTGCTGTCATCTGCACCGTTATTCTGTATGATATACACGACCGCAACAACAATAAGCGCAACAACAACTACAATTGCAACAGACAAAACGCCTACAATTGCTTTTTTAGAAGAGTTTTGAGACCTTGTTTTTTTTGCCTGTGGGGGTTTTTGTCCCGCAGGTGCGGGATATTGCATAGGATATTGATTGTTTGCCATAAATTATTCCTCCAATTATGATAAAATAGCCAATATGATCAGCAAAGAATCCAGGATAATATGCAGAGTCAGCAATACCATAAAAACCTCTCGAAAAATCTGATTCTTTTTATCGAGTTCTGCTTGCCTTTGTCTGCTTTGCCTTGTAGCATAATCGTAAGCATAAAAGCGTTGATTATATAAAGCGTTCGTATCAGAAATCCGTCTGCGTTTAGATAAAGAACCGTTCTCTCCTGCAAATGTTGCACAGGAGTTGTTTCTTCTTACAGTAATACTTACAGGAGATATCGGCTGCAGCATTCCGCAGTATTTGCATACCTCATCAGCTGCCGCAATTTCGCTGTTGCAGTTTGGGCATTTCATTTTATCACCGCCATTTTTTACTTATATTGAATATAGAATATCCCGGCAGCCGTCAAAACAGAAATAACTCCAACAGCTATCAAAATTATACCGAGAATAATTAAAACCGTTGCGTTCATCAAAAAATCTCCCCGTCTATGCCAATCTGCTGCATTAAATGCCTGATAGCCTGAACATCAATTTTTTCACGCTGCTTTTCATTCAGCATATTATAGCTGCTGATAGTTTGATAACAATAATCTGACGCATCATTGAAGCGCCCCAATCCGGCAAAATCCATGGCTTTTATATAATTTATTTTACACAGAAGAACAGGGTCGAACGAGTTTATATCGTTCAAAAGCGATAAACTTTCAGAATACTTTTTTCTTACCGCCTGCAATTCTGCATAATTCACCTTATCCTCATCCGTTTGATAAATAATGCTTTCATAATACCGCGCGGCGTCAATATAATAGGTCTCGTCCGACAAAATATTCCCAAGGTTCATACAATAAGAGGCAGCATAACGCCTTGTTGCATCTGACGGATCAATATCCGCGGCTTTTTTCAGCCAACCTGCCGCGGTAATCATATCATCACTGCTCAATGGGAAATTTTTTTCTGCCGCCGCAGCGATAATTTTATACAGCCTTGAACGCACTGAGACCTGATCTCTTCCCTCGGGAATCTCTGCGGCAAGAGACAACACATTGTCATATTCCCCTCTGCTGTAAGCAAGCTGCACCTTAACGGCGATCGCAGTTAACTCATCATATCCGTAAATATAAGCGTCGGCAATGCTTTGCGCTCCGACAGAATCACCGCTGACAGCCAATGCCATAACATAATTCACCGCATATTCACGTTTCACGGAATCAGAAGCATCACTCTGCTGTATGAGATCCCAGGCTTTTCCGTAATATTTGCCGGCAGACGCATATCCGCTCTGCGTGTCCATATTATACTGATGCTCACCCAACATTCTGTAAAGCTGCGCGGTGGACATAGTTTTTTGCCGCAACACGGATGAATAGGATTTATCTGAGAGAATTGCCTGAATTTCTTCAATGAGCGAATCCGATACTCCCTCTGTTTCATAGCGTGAATTGACCCGCGATATGCTGCTCTCTATTTCAGCTATTTTATTTACGTGGACACCGCATGCAGTGCATATCACGCCCAGCCCCGCTATAATCACTCCCACGATAAACAGCAAAATCGCCCTTTTTTTAGCTTTTTGGGCTTTTGCAGTCAAATGCTTGAGATGGTTCAGCTGCGAACTCATTTGAGCGGCACTCTGCCAGCGCTTTGACATATCCGTCAGCATAGCTCTGTCCAATAAACGCATAAGACCTTCGCTATAAGGCAGCCGCATCTGCGCCAAAGGACGGTTTGGAGTTTGGGCTGACGGCACAATCCCGGAAAGCAAAGAATAAAATGTGGCCGCAGTGCTGTAAATATCGGTTCGGGCATCTATAACAACGGAAGATCGGGGATCATTCGCTTTGGCAATTTGCTCAGGAGCGCAATAATAATTGCTGTACCCTAACACCGAAACCCTGTCTCCGCAGAGCACGGAGATATTAAAATCGATCAGGCAAATATCTCCGTTTGCATCGATCATAATATTTCCCGGCTTAATATCGCTGTGAAAAACTGCGGGACGGCGGGTATGAAGATACTCCAGCACCTCACACATCTGATGAAGCCATTTTATGGCGAGCGGCTCCGGGATGAACGTTTTATTCTTTATATAATGGTTCATATCCGTTCCGTCAATAAAATCTTCAACAATGAACCAGTTTCCTTCAACGTTTATAAAATCGTAAATAACAGGTAAAAATCTGTGTCTTAAATTTTTTAGTATATCAACCTCTCGGCGAACAAATGATATGTCCTGCATAAGGGTTATTTGTTTAAGGATAACATACTTACCGAGATTCTGGTGGTATGCGCGGTAAATAACCCCTGTTCCGCCTTTATTGATCTGGGTTATTTGAAGATACTGTCGCTGAAATGTTGTCATATCCACAGTAAGAACCTCCTCTAAATAAACGGCTGCTCTCAAATTATATTTGAGAGCAGCCTATTATGTCACAGGAATATCTCTCCTATTATGCAGGGTTGACGTCCTATTTATGCTTCCTCAGACTTATTCTTTCTTCTTTTGATAAGAATGATAAGCAAAATAACAACCGCAACAAGAATAACTATGGAAATAATCTGTGCAATGGTATTATTCTGATACCACTTAAAGAGATTTCTTGTAACCTGAACGTGAAGAATCTCATCCTCTGACGGCATATAAACGTTTCCTGCCATATCAACTGCCGAAATAACAATCTCCTGCATTTCGTTTGTGTCATTTGTTAACACATACTCTTTGCCGTTTTCGATCTCGCTCGCGTCATAAACAGCCTTCTCAACGCCGTCAATTGTCAATGTTACGGAAGCGAGCTTAACGTCATCCGTTGCGTGTATTGTAAACGCGTGGCTTCCGGAGAAATACTGGCTCTTATCCAGATCGGACGCAAAAGCAAAGGGCTTTGTTTTATCCATACGGAAGTTTACATTGGCCTCAAGTCCGGAATCAGAAGTAAGCAGAGCTTTATCGGCACGTTCAATATCCTTGAAGAGGTTAATCGTGCGCTTGGAGGTAACACTTGTAATGGTGTTATCCGCACTATCCGAAGAGTAAACAGTTGCGCTGTAAATGCCTTCCTGAACAAAGTTTGCCGCATTGATCGTATAGTCATATTCATACCACGAAGAATCCGTCATATTGTTTGAATCGGGAATATCAGCCTTAATGGTGTAGTCTCTGCCCTCAACAAGGTCATTGTTTATATTGTTGTTGCGGGTGAGCGTTATGCTCTGATCGGTTACTTCCGCGGAGTTTATCTGAATGATTTTAACATCCTGCTCAGTATTAGTATAGAACTTATCAATAAGTTGCTTCGTTTCCGGGCTTACCATAAAGGTTGAACCGAAACGGTTGACTGAGAACATAGCAGAACCAGTTGTTTCATAGCCTGCTTTATCAACAACAGTTACACTCAATGTGTAAATATCATCGATATCCTCCTCAACGGGAAGAGAAGAAAATCTTATAATAAGTTCACCGGGGTTGTCGGCATTGGGAATCGCCGAATAAACATAATTACTTGTACCGGCAAGTCCTTCTTTATTGTAGTTACCGGTAAGAGAGATAGAATAAGTTGATGAATCCCCTGCCGCAAGGTTTGTATCAAGGAAGCGTACTACGGGAGCAAAATCTTCCTCGTGGGAAGCAGTCTTATTGAGAGGTGTTGTCATATCCTGCTTAAAGAAACTAATCTCGGGAGCCGTCTGGTCAACTACGAAGTCGCCGCCGTTATATGAGCCTGAATATGCATCAGTTTGATTTCCCGCCATATCGGTTACGATAATGCCGGTAACCTGATATCTGAATTCATCGCTGAACTCATATACGAAGGTTCTGATATCGCCTGCCTCAGAATAATCTGCACTCGGCAGAGTTGCAGTAACAACATTGCCGCTCTGAGAATCCATAACTGCGATTGTGATTGAATGTCTCTCAAAAGGTCCTTCAGTCTGCGCAAAATTATGCTCATTGATTGCGACCGTAAGCGTTACGTTGCCCTTATAATACTCATCTCTGCCCTTTTCACCTGAAATATCAATAAAGATTTCGGGAGCGGTTTCGTCAACGGTAAATACCTTTGCAACGGTACGATCTGCCTCTGAACCGTAGTTTACAGCCTCATCCTCTGTTGAGTTATCAGCGAGATCTATCGCGGAAATGGCAAAGGTATAGTCGCCGTCTTCGTGGAAAGTATGAGTCAGAGTATATTCGTAACTCTCTATTCCTCTCTGTGCATCGGCATCATACTGTACCGCGCTGCCAAAGATTGTGCCTATTGCGTAAATCTCACCGTTCTTAGTTGCTGTGAGAGTAACAAGAGATGGGTCGAAATTACGTTCAATGACTGTAACAGTCATAATTCTATCCTGATTGAAATATCCGGTATAAACTTCATCATCGCTTTCTGAGGCGGGAGCAAAGCTTACATTGATTATCGGAGCATCCTTATCGATATTGAGTTCAACCTTCTGCTCCGTAATATTTCCGGAATTATCAGTCATTTTGATATAAATAACTATATCATTGCTGTTGTTTGTTACCGTTATAACACGGTTAACCTTTGTAACGAGGTTCAAATCTGTTGCACTGATATTCCATCCGGACACCTCATCGCCAACGGAATAAATAAACTTATCGTTTTTATTAGCATAGCTGCCTTTGTTATTGAAGCTGACAGGATACTGTGCGTTATTGGCAGTGTCATACGGTGCGGTAACAGTAAGCTCGATATCTCTTATTCCTGCATATTCATCGGAAACAGCAACAGATACGGTAACATTGCCATTATAGAGAGGAGTTTTGTTTGCAAGGTCTCTCACATAATTTTCGGAACCAAGCATAATGGATGTATGCTGTTCACGGCTGTCATGCTGCTGCTGAGTTTCAAGAATAACGCCGTCAGGACGGGCCCAAGAGGAAATATCCTCAGCGTTCTCAACAGAATCATTGCCTACATTGTCCGTAACATACGCGTAAATCTGTCCTTTAAATCCTGCCTTAACAACGAATGAGGCAGAAGATGAATTCTTTTCTGTTCCTTCAATTGCAAGCGCGCAATATGTTGCTGCTTCATCGGACTCATACAGGATGTTTGACAGGGATGAATCAACGGGAACTGCAACAAAGTGTATGTTTGCTACGCCTGAGCTTGGAAGGGCATCGGCTACATTAACTGTTACGGTTGTATCATCACTGAAATAATAACCGTAATCGGTAACAGAAACAGTATTGCATCTGCCGTCAGCGTCTTCTCCGCCATTCTTTCCGACAAAGTTGAAGCTTTCCACAACAGGAGCAGTTACGTCTACATAGATATAATAGGTTTCAGTAACAGAGTTTCCGGCATTATCGGTAAGAGTTACGGTAACGATGTTTTCACCCTGCTTTGCGGCAGCAACTCCGTCCGAATCCTTAATATCCTGAATATTGAAGCTATATGAGGCAGAGGATGTAAGTTCGTTTGACTCATCGCTTGTGGCCTCGCTTACCGTAACATCGTTCAGAGTAGTAGTAATTCTGCGAATACCGCTCACGGTTGAACCGCCATCATCAACATCAATAGAAATCGGAATATCAAAAGTGTTATACCAATTCTTCTCGCAGAGCTTTTTATCTTCGCTGTTTTCATCGCAGACATATGCGGACTGAGCGATAGTTTCAGTTATTACAGGAACGGTCTTTTCCATCATAAGGAAGGTGTTTTTAATGTTTGAACCGGAAGGAATTTCTGAATCCTTTCCGAATGTAAAGCTGTTTCCTACATTATCGGTTACAACTATTTCAAGATAACCGGTAGTATTATTTGCGGCAAGGTCAAACACTCTTACAATGGAGTTTTCGCCCGAAGTAAGTGCATTAGTTTCCGGATTAGATGGCTTTTGCTCTGTAAGCGCGATAACAGTTCCGTTTTCTGTTATGTAGTTTACTGTAACAGATTTGATGCCTGAGGAATACTCGGTATCAAGTAAATTAAGCGTAACAGTCATATTTTCGGAGTAGAAGTTTCCGTAAGAGAGGTTGGAGCCTTTTTCTCCGGCGAATTCGATCTTTGTTATCTGCGGGATATCTACATCCTTATAAACAACATATGTTTTGGATGCCTGATTGCCGGCATTATCAACGAAATCAACCGTTATTATGTTTTCGCCTTCAACAAGATCACTGTAAGCAAAGTTTATAGTATGAGTGAAAACAGGTTCGGTTGCACCTGCAACAGAATAGTTATACTCGCTCATTGAAACTGAATTGCGCTTTACCCTTACCGAATTGAGGCCTGAATTCAAGCCTGCGGCAAGACTGCTGTCTTCAACAGTTATAACAAATGATTTGCCGTCGCGTACCCAACTGGAGTTCTTCTCCATATAAAGCACGTTCGTATCCTTTGTATCGTAAGAAGACTTAATTGTCGGGGCTGATGTTTCAAACAGAACCGCACTGTTCTCAAAGTTAGCTACGGATTCACCGAACTCGTTAATGGCGGTGGTATCCATTACATTGCCAACATTGTCGGTTGCAGAAAGCGAAAGATCGGAAAGCCAGTAATTGAGCGCCTTTTCAGCTTCAGCCTTGGAAGGAACGGGAAGCTTAAAGCTATAATAGGTTATACCGTCTTCTGTTTTACCATCGGTGTTTACAGCTGTTTTAACTTCTTTGTTTTCAGTTGCATTGTCAACATAATGAAGGGTTAATGACTTCATCCCGGAAACAGCGGAAGTTATTTCATCGTCATCTTTAATTCCAACAGTGAGGATAACAGTATCGTTAAAGAAATTGCCGAAGGGAAGAATGTTGAGAGCTTTTCCTGCAACATCGGGTTTTTCAAGCGACATCACAATGCTCTGAACAACGGGAGCCTTCGTGTCTATATAGAACACAAATTCTTTTTCGTTATAGTTTCCGGCATTGTCGGTTGATTCAATTTTGATCACGTTTATGCCTTCAAGCGCAGCGCCTGCACCTGCTGCCTTAATAACATCTTTAACATTGAAGCTATAGGACTTGATGCCTTCTTTTGTATTTCTTTCGTCCTTATAAAGAACCTCGGTGTTGTTGAGCGTTATCTTTACTGTTGAGATACCGCTGATCTTATCGTTTGTATCATTTATCTCAATTTCATACTCAATATCATCATTGATATAAAATTCTTTTGAATCACTTGCTGTATAGCCCGGTTTGCTTGTTTTTTCCGTTCTGCCAATAGCGGATTGGCTTCTCTCAAACATCAAGGAATTAACCTTGATTGAGAAATTTTCAGGCAACTGCGAATCTGCGGTAAAGATACTCTCATTGCCTACATTATCTTTTATGATTATCTCTATGTAGCCTTCGGCGTTTTCATCATACGGTATATCAAAAACTCTTGTTGTTTCATTATAACCGTTCTCGAGAGAATCGGATGCGAGAGCCTGTGTTTCGCGCTGAACAAGCTCAGTGCGTTTTTTTCCTGCAACATAGAATGCCTCAACAGAAGCAATTCCGGATGTATACTGAGCGTCAAGAATATCAACGGTTAATACGGCATCAACTGAGAAATAGTTGCCGTGAGTAAGTATATTATACTTTCCTGCCTCACCGGAAAGCTTAATATCGGCAACAACCGGTGCTGTTTCATCCTTATATACAAGATATTCCTCAACAGTCTTATTTCCGGCATTATCAACAGCTGTAACAACAACCGTATTTCTTCCTGCTTCGAATTTGCCGTATTCAATGATATAAGAAGCGTCAGATAAAGCTTCGGTAGTGTTCTCGTCAACATATACTATATCGTAAACGGACACGCCTTTATTTGTTATGCTGACTGAATAGAGTCCGGAATTCAGACCTTCGCCTAAAAGCTTATCGGTTACGGCAATTTCAAAATTCTGATTTTCACGCATCCAGTATGTTTTGTTGCTGTTATCAACAAACAGAACATCTTCGTTTGCAGCGCCGTTCTCGCCGTTGTTTATAGAGGTTTCAACCTTTGGGGGCTCCTTTTCATAGAGAACAAGGCTGTTAGTAAAGTTTGTTTCAACACCGTCTCCGAATGAGCTGATGCTTTGTACTTCGGTTGCATTATCAACATTATCAGAAGCAGATATGCTGAGAATCGAAGTCCAGGCGGAAAGCTCTTTATCGGAATCGGGAAGCTCGAAGGTATAACTTAAGCTGCCATCGCCAAGCTTTGTGTAATCAGTATTTTCAATCTTTTCCTGCTCATTGCCTTCAGCATCGGACATAATCAGAGTTACGCTCTTCATACCCGAAACAACTTCAGCAGCATCCGCATCCTTTACACCTACGGTAAGAACTACAGTATCATTGAAGAAGTTACCGAATGTAAGAGTACGCAAAACCTTTTCAACTGCTGAAAGATCTTTCTTGGATAATCCTATGCTGGTAATAACAGGTTCATTTGTGTCAATATAGAACTCATAAACTTCGGAGTTTTCATTACCTGCGTTATCGGTAACCTTAACAGTTACAGTGTTAAGTCCTTCCTGCGCAACTCCCTGTTCGCCTGCATTAAATGAATAGGATATGTTTGCAGTTTTATCTGAATATTCCTTGCTTGTATCAGCTGTGAGTTTTTCAAGGGTTTTACCGTTCAAAGCAATTTCATAAGAAGCAATACCGCTTACCTGCTTTGCATTTTCGCCTACAGTGTCATCAATCAGTATATTAAAGACAATATCACTGTTCGAATAGAAAACCTTGGTTTCGCTCTGCTCATACTTAACAGTATTGTCACCTGCAACGATACCTGCGGAAATTTCAGCCGGCGTTTTCTCGAAGATCAGAGAATTTACCTTGACTGCGGAATTTTCAGGAATAGCCGAATCTTTGGTAAAGGTCTGCTCATTGCCTACATTATCAGTTATTACTATTTCAATATAGCCTTCGGTATCGTTAAGATACTCTATATCAAAGATTCTTGTTGTTTCATTATTACCCGACTCAAGTGAACCTGAAGCGGGGGACTGAGTTTCACGCTGAACAAGCTCGGTGCGTTTTTCTCCCGCAATATAGAATGCTTTAACGGAGGCTATTCCTGATGTATACTGGGCATCGAGAACATCAACAGTTAAAACCGCATCGGAAGAGAAATAGTTTCCGTGATTAAGTACGCTATAGGTTCCCTCTTCTGCGGAAAGATCGATTTTGGCAACAACAGGCTCTGTTTCATCCTTATATACCGTTATAGACTGAGAATTTGTGTTTCCTGAAATATCCTCAACATAAACAGTGATTTCGTTCTTTCCGGCGCCGAGTTCTTTATACTCGAATTCGATAGATGAGGTGAGAGTTTTTTTATTCAAATCAGTACCGATGAAAGTATAGACATCTTTATTTTCTTTTCCGTTAACTTTATTATCAACACGAATGCTGTAAATACCGGAATCAAGACCTTCTGCTGTTTCATCGCTGACAGTTATTAAGATCGATTTATTATTAAGTATCCAGCGGAGATTATTATCCGTATAGAAAATGCTGTTATTATCAGCGTCATTTTCGGATATAGTTATTTCGGGTGCGGTCGTTTCATAGAGAATAGCCGTATCACCATAATCCACTAAATCTTTCTCATCAAGATCAGAAAGATCAAAAAGCGAGGTGTTTCCCACATTGTCGGACACGGCAAAGCGGATATTCTTTTCCCAATAAGCCAAGGGCTCTTCATCGGTTACTTCAGGAAGGGTGATATAATAGCATTTTTTCCCGCCGCTTTCAGAGCCGGTTTTCTGCTCAATTTGCTTAAGAACTGTTTCCGAATCGCTGTTGTTAACTAAACTCTCATAATAAAGAGCAAGTGCGTTTTCACCGGAGCAATCATCGGACATTTCAACAGTTACATTAACCTGAACAGAGAAATGAACTCCGAGAGTATTTTCAAGAAGGGTGTGAACTGCTTTGATAAAACCGCTTTCTTCTTCAAGGGCAAGTTTAACGGCTGAAATTTCAGGAGCAGCATAATCGTTATAAAGTCCGTCAAAGCTGTAAGATTTCTTATTACCTGCCTGGTCTGCCGCTTCGATATCAAGACTGATCTGCTCTGCTGTTTCGGAATCACAAGGCAGATTGATTTTTGCAGTCCAGCTGCCATCTGCCTTTGTCCAAGTAACTTCGCAAGGAGTTCCGTTGACTTTTACAACGCAAGAGGTTGCAGAATCAGCTCCGAAAGGATAGAGATTATCATCTGAAACGGTAATGTTGGCCTGAATTGCGGCTTCATTACCGTTATTATATATATTATCTGTGGGATTAACAGCACTCTCCGAGTTAATAATTTCAGCCTCGCCGTTGGCGTTAAGAAGGACTTCGTTATTTCTCGTGTTATAGCTGTAGGTAACAGAAATTTCAGGAGCTGTTTTATCAACATAAAGCTTTGGAGAAGTATAAGTATTAGTTACTCCAGCCTGAGAAGTTGCCTCTATTGTAAGAGTGAGATCATTTACATCGCCGTTTTCGCCGATAACAAGATCGCCTGTCCATTCTTCGGCACTCTTGTTAAATGTGACATTATACTGCTGTCCGTCAGAGTCGGTAACTTTAACAGACGCTTTGCCATTATCCCCGAAATACTCTGCGGAAACTGTGATATGGGCGGTAATTTCGCTCTTGCTGTAAACCGTGTCATTATCAGTGCTCTGAGCACCTGCGCCATCGGTATAATCATAGGTTACAGTAATTTCGGGCTCCTCAGTACAAATAACTATTTCTCCGGAGTAAGAATAATCCGGGGCTTCGTTTCCGACCTGATCCTGGGCGGTGATGACAAAGAAAAGAGGTTTATCTAAAAGCTCTGCTTTACTTACGGGAATAACGAATTCAACATCCCATTTGTCATAGAAAACGGAAAACTTTTCCTGGGAATTTGAAATTGGAGCAGAATACAGTTCGTCATTATTTATCTTGTCGTAAACCTTAAGTTCTGCACTGCTGTATGTATATCCCTCTTTAACAACGGCAAGTCTCTTATCTTTGACCGTCATTTTTACGGTAATATCGCCGTTTGTATAGATACTGCCTGACTGAACGCTCTGATTTCCCTTTGCATCATTGTATTCCACAGTCACTTTGCTTATTTCAGGGATGGTGTGGTCGAAAGAAGAATAAACATCGTTGCCTGCCGCATCCACAGCGCGATAAACAACATAAGTATTTTCATCATAAGAATAATTGTAAATACGTTCGATAGAATTCTCAGAGGTCTCTTCCTCGCTCACTTTATCGCCGAGGTCGATCCACATCTCATCACGGAGCTGCTCTTTAACCT
>JAFLUL010000018.1 GCA_022508845.1 Oscillospiraceae bacterium
AGCTCATCGGCGACCTCTTCAAATATGCCGGAGGATATAAAGACATATTTCAATATGTTTGATTTCGTTGCAAATCATCTGCCCTCGGTTGAGCCAACCATAAGAAGCAGCGGCGATAATGTATTGCCTAATGTTTACTGCGGACTTATTTCTCTTCTTCTAATTCCTGCATATTTCATATCGGATAAAATTCGCGGAAAAGAAAAAATTATGGCCGTTGCTCTTATCGGAGTTTTTTATATCAGCTTTAATATAAATATACTCAATTATATTTGGCACGGTTTCCATTTCCCGAACGATCTGCCTTACAGATATTCTTTTGCCTATTCGTTTGTTTTGCTCCTTCTTGCATATAAAGCAATGGCAAATATCAGAGAATTTTCAAGAAAGTATTTCGTTGTTACCGGCATCGGATTATTTGCGTTTGTTATCCTTATAGATAAGCTTTCAAGCAAAAATGTTGATAACTATACCATAACGCTTTCAATCATTTTTGCCGTTGCCTATGTTATTCTCGCAGGGCTTATCACTTCAAATAGATTTTCCGTAAAGACCCTTGAAACTATGCTCATTTTTGTTATAGTTGTTGAGATTTGTTCGGCAACAAGCGTAGACTTTGTTATGTCACAGTCAAAATCGGCATATACCTCCGATTATACGGCATATCAGGAGATAAAGGAAAAAACAGAGCAGGATGACAGCGAATTGTTTTACCGCACAGAGCTTACAAAACTCAGAGCAAGGATGGATCCTTCGTGGTACGGATATAACGGCGTTTCGGTCTTTTCGTCTATGGCCTATGAAAACACTTCGGCTCTTATGAAATCCTTGGGACTTTTCGGAAACAAGATAAACAGCTATACCTACTATCCTCAAACGCCGGTATTCAATTCTTTCTTTTCTCTCAGATATCTTTATGATAATAACAGTATGTTATCAGAAAACAGCTTTTATAGCTATGTTGATACTACTGAAAACTTTACTTCATATAAATATAATTATTATCTTCCTCTTGCATTTTCCGTAAGCTCCGATATATCTGACTGGGATCAGCTGTCAAGCTCAAATCCGTTTACCGTTCAGAATGAATTGGTTAAGTCGGCAACCGGAATTGACGCTGTTTTTAAAGATATTTCTGCAACGGACGTTTCCTCAAGCAATATTGAAACTCTATCTTTAAGTACAGTTAATACGGGAGTGACCTTCAGCACAAACAAAATAAACAAATCGAAAAGCGGTAACGTAACAATAACCATTGATGTTGCCGAAGCGGGGCAGTATTATGTGTATGCAGGTTCAATAAGACTTTCCTCGATAAAATTTACGGCAGGAGATGACTACTCATATAATTATGTTAGCTCCAGTATACAGCCATTTATTCTCGATTTGGGGCGCCGTGAGGCAGGAGAGGAGATTACAATTGAATATACCGTGGCGGATTCCCATGATACCGCAAGCCTTACTTTCTGTGCCGCAATGCTCAACGAGCAGAATTTTAACAATGCTTATAATAAGATCAAATCAAACGGTACAATTGAACTGACAGAGTTTAAAGAGACAAGTTTTTCCGGAAATATAAACGTTTCAAACGATAACGCGTTTATTTTCACCTCAATACCTTATGATGAGAGCTGGAATATCTATGTTGACGGAGAAAAACTGAGCTACGTTTCCGACAAAAATCCGGATGGCAGCGTTGTTTCAGTTGGAAACGGACTTATTGGATTCGATATTTCAAAGGGAGATCATACAATAAGATTTGAATATAAGGCAAACGGTCTCAAACAGGGCATAGCGTTTACCTGCGTTGGCATCATCATAGCGGCTTTGCTGCTTGTTTATAAGTTCACGCTGAAAAAGAAGCGCGCCGCTTCGGGTAAACGAAGCGAATATTTTGCGGTCATTCCAAAAGAGGTGGAATAAATGTTGGCTGGCAAGGAAATAAAAACCAATGCTATGCGTATGCTTGACAAGAGCAAAATTCCTTATAAGGCAAATTTCTACACTTGCGAGGAGTTTATTGACGGGATCCATATCGCCGATATGCTTTCTCAGCCTTATGAACAGAGCTTTAAGACACTTGTTTTGGTTGGTAAATCGGGCAAAAATTACGTTTTTGTTATACCGATAAATAAGGAGCTTGACCTTAAAGCCGCCGCAAAATGCGTTGGAGAAAAAAACATTGAGATGCTTCACGTTAAAGACATTAAAGACGTAACCGGGTATATACGCGGCGGGTGCACGGCGATAGGAATGAAAAAACCATATCCAACAGTTATCGACAGCTCCTGCAAGCAGTTTGATGAAATAATCGTAAGCGGAGGGGCAATAGGGGTTCAGCTTTTTATGACCCCCGAAAACTTTATTAAAGCGAGCGGCGCAAAAACCGATAATATAACAATTTAGCATTATTAAAAAAAGCTGAGCGGAATTTCTTCCCTCAGCTTTGATATTTATTCTTCTGTAAAATTTTCTTTGTCAACTCCGCAAACAGGGCATTCAAAATCATCGGGGAGATCCTCAAATTTTGTTCCGGGTTCTATTCCGTTGTCGGGATCGCCGAGCTCTTCATCGTATTCCCAGCCGCAAACATCGCATACATATTTCATTTTTTAAAGCTCCTTTCAGTAATATAGCTCATAATAACATATAGCATTGAGTTTGTAAATAGCTTATAATAAAAAGTCTTAATTTATATATTGAAATAAGATTTTGTCTATGTTAAAATAATAAACACTCTATTATGGGGGATGATTTTATTTTTTATGTAATAATGGATCTCGAATGGAATAATTCTTATAATAAATACCGCAAGTGCTTTGTTAATGAAATCCTTGAAATAGGCGCTATAATGGTTAACGAAGAGCTTGAGATTATAGATACATTTTCTGTTATAATCCGTTCGCAGCTTATAAAAAAGCTGAGCGGGAGAGTTAAAAATCTTACTCATATAACAAACGAGGATATGACCTCCGGGGTGAGCTTTCAGCGGGCGGTAAACGATTTCTCAAAATGGATAGGCAGCAGAAATTGCGTTTTTATGTCTTGGGGAAATTCAGATATAAGGGTGCTTTATGATAACTATTCAATGTTTTGCAGGGTTAAAGGAATTCCTTTTTTAACTGAATATCTCGATTTGCAAAAATACTGTCAGCAGTTTATCGTCAGCGCGTCAAACCAGCAAATAAGCCTTGTTAACGCGGCAATAGAAATGGGTATAGATATTTCCGACTGCAAATTTCACAGAGCTTTGGAGGACAGCCTTTTAGGTTTGAGATGTCTGAAAAAATGTTATAACAAAGAGTATCTTATGAACAGCGCCGTTATTTGCGATGAAGCTTTTTATCAGAAGCTGCTCTTTAAGGCAACATATATAACAAATATCAATGATCCAAAAATTAAAAAACACAATCTTGAATGTAAATGCGAAAATTGCGGTGAAAAAATGACAAGGATGAGCGACTGGAAAAATATAAATCAGTCGTTTTCGGCATTTTTTTTCTGTAAAGAATGCGAAAGACTTGTCAGATACACTTTGAGATTTAAGGAATACTACGATAAAATTGACGTTAAATCAACAGCAAGCGAAATAAAGAAAACCGATAGCGATTCTTAAGGTGGGTTTAATGAAAGAGAAAAGAACGGTTCCGCTTATCATATTTCTTATATTATCCTCATTTATTTTGACCGGCGGATTTTACCTTGCGGACGTCCTTCCGCATAGTTTAAGCAATAAAATAACCGAAATAATAAATATTTTCCATTCAGATGATAAAACCCCGTCAAATCCCGTTTCATCCGGTGAATTTGACTTGGATTTTATTTCCGCCGATGTAAAATCTATGCCAAAAAACGTTAATGCCGTCTGGCTTGATCTTGAAAGGGATATAAGTGAAAATATAAGCTACGGAGAGCTCTGCCGAGAAGCGGAAAGTTATTTTGAAAACTTTATGAATTATCTTACCTCCGTTATATATTTAAGGCCGGACTATAGCGGAAAATTCAGCGGCTTTACGGATGCTTACCAAAATCAAGTTGATGTTCTCAGAGAGTATTTCATCCGTGCTGATAATTACGGGTATTTTAAGATTCTTGTTATCGACGGAAAAAGCATATATAATAACGGTGAACTGAGCTTTGAAAGCGTAAGATATTATCTTACCAATTATTCTTTTGACGCCGTATTGTTATCAAAGGCAGATATAGATGGCGACAGCAATTTCCTTCAGGCTGCTGAGTTTTTTGCGAGAAAAATTAAGGCAGAATTCGGTGAAGACATTTTCTTCGGAGCGGAACTTCCGATTCTTTCGGATTCTTCCGAATATGCCTCGGGAAACACTCAGGCGGTTCTATCGCTAAAAAGCGTTGATTTTGCCCTTATTGAGGGGAGTTCAATGGAAAATTCCGTGCTTCCCTTTGGTAAAGTTATGTCTTATTGGAATGCTCTAGCAAAAAACTTTCCCAATATTGTTTTTTATTGCAAACACAGAAACGATCTTGTTTGTTCAAACGACTCCGATTGGGGTTCATATACCGAAATAAGCTCTCAGGTGCGTTATCTTTGGGATTGCGAGAGCTTTAAGGGCAGCGTTTTTTATCGTGCTTATTCATTAAAGCGCAATTTCAGAACATCTTCTCAGCGTCTTTCCTATCTTTTGTTTGAAGGCTCTTTTGACGACTTGGCTATATCTCAGATAAAGCTAGAAAACGATACCGTTAAATTTAGCGGATCTGCTTCAGAAGGGCACAAGGTAATATTAAACGGCGAAACAATTTCCAAAGATCCGACTTTTTCATATTCTGCATCTCTGATGGCCGGGAAAAATATATTCAGTTTTTTCAGCTGCGGAAAAACTCTTACATATAATATTTATAATAATTCGAGAGTTGTTTATGCCGTTTATCCAGAGGCTGATTTTTTGGTTAACAGCGGAGAAGTATTCAGCATAGCTGCGGTTTGCATTGACGAAGCAGAGCCTGTTTGTATGCTGAACGGCAATACATATGAAATGACAAAGATTTCATCCTCTGCGATAGAAGATGTTCCTGATGGGTATAGCGTTTTTGCCTGCTCAATAAAAATTATAGGAAGAAAAGGTTCAAACCTTGAACTCGGAAGCGCTGTTATTTATGCTGAGCTTTCAGACGGCTCACGGGAAAAGGCCGCAACCGGCAAAATTACCGTATTAAAATCTGAGAATGATGGCTTTTTCAGTAGGCTCAAGCATCTTTTTTCATCTGAACCGGAGCAAATTGTTATTCCTGAAAATCCCGATTCGGTTAAAGAAAAAATTTCTCCCTATCGCGATAACGGTCTTGGCACAGCGCTTATGTGTAAGATTATTAACGATGATACCGAAACAATTGGAAAGCCTGACGAAAAAAACACTTACCACGCCGACTACTCAACTCTTCCAGCAGGAACAATTGATTATATAAAGGATATGACTGTTTCCGAAGCCGGATATTTAAGATATGAGCTTATGTCAGGTATGACTGTTTACGGAGTTAATTGCGAAATTATCAATAACGGATATATTCTGCCTCTGAACGGCGTTTCTGTAAGCAGGGTTGACGATTCCGCCGCAAACTCAACGGATATATATTTTAATTCCGACTGGTTTGTGCCGGTTACGGTTAAATGCAAGCCCCAAACCTATTCCAACGGCTACGGCGGCTATTCCTTTAATATTTCAGCATTTTCCGCCGAATATATTGAAATTAAATTCTATTATACCGACAAGTTTTATAACACATCTTTGCTCGATTTTTCTGAGAATTCTCCGTTTTCCAACGCCGAACTTTACACAGCCGGAGAAGACAGTATGATTCTTCGTTTGTATCTCAAAAAAACGGGTCAGTTTTACGGCTACGACATATTTATGGATGAAAACGGACAAATTGTTTTATCCTTTAAAAAGCACGTTGACGGCGAATTAAACGGAAAAGTTATAATGCTTGACCCGGGACATGGCGGTCTTGCAATGACGGGGACGTCCGTAAACGATAATTCTGTTGCCGAAGAAGCGGTAACTTTGTCCATAGCCCTTAAAGCTAAAGAGATGCTCGAAAATATGGGCGCTCAGGTCATACTTACAAGGGAATCAGATATTCCTTTAACCCTCTCCGATCGCGCTGAAATACTAAGCGAACAAAATCCTGATATTTTTATCAGTATTCATTGCGACGGAACAGAAAGCAGGGAAGATTCAGGAACACATTCTTTTTACTTCAGACCTTATTCTATGCCTCTCGCCGATGAGATAAATAAATCCCTTGCAAATGTATATAAAACTCATATATACACTCCAAACGACCAAAATTACAATAAGATAGATAAAAGCATAAAGTTTTATCCTTTTTATGTTATAAGACTGAATCAATGTCCTGCTGTGCTTGTTGAAACAGGATTTATGACAAATGAGGCAGAAGGGCAGCTGCTCATTCTTGACAATACGCAGTATTGGTTGGCATACGGTATTTCAGAGGGAATAAAAAATTACTTTGCTGCAAACTATTAAAAAACGGGGCTGTTCTTTTTGAACAGTCCCGAAATAATTATATGCAATTTTATAATGCTTCGCAGATATCTTTTGTGTCCTGGGCTATCATAAGCTCTTCATTTGTTGGGATAACAAAAAGCTTTACCTTTGAACCGGGAACGGATATCTCAAGCTCCTCGCCGCGTTTTGCGTTTGCGCTTTCATCTATTTCAGTGCCGAGGAAACGGAGTTTTTCGGCAACTCTCGTGCGGTATTGCGGGTTATTTTCGCCGATTCCGCCGGTGAAAACAACGGCGTCAAGTCCGCCCATAGCAGCTGCAAAGCCGCCTATATATTTTGTGAGCTGATGGCAGAGCATTGATTCAACAAGCTTTGCTCTTTCATCTCCGGATTTAGCTCTGTTTTCAATCTCTCTGTTATCGGATGTGCCTGTAAGACCGAGCATACCGGATTTTTTGTTCATAACCGTGTCAATTTCATCGGGAGAAAGACCCTCTTTTTTCATAAGTATAGGAATAATTGCAGGGTCGATGGAGCCGCAGCGAGTTCCCATAAGTATGCCCTCAAGAGGAGTAACGCCCATGGTTGTATCAAAGCATTTGCCGTCCATAACAGCGGAAATTGATGAACCGTTTCCAAGATGACAGGTTACAATCTTTGTACCCTTTGCCTCTCCGCCTAAGAGATTTATGCAGCGTTTGCTGACGAATCTGTGAGATGTGCCATGGAAGCCGTAGCGACGGATAGAATATTTTTCGTAATATTCATAGGGAAGAGCATACATATATGCGTAGTCAGGCATTGTTGCGTGGAAGCCTGTGTCAAAAACGGCAACCTGAGGAACGCCGGGCATAATCTTTTCGCAAGCTTCAATTCCCATAAGGTTGGCAGGATTGTGAAGCGGGCCGAGATCAAAACACTCTCGTATAGCTTCTTTCACCTTTTCATCAACAAGAACCGAACCGTTGAATTTTTCACCGCCGTGAAGAACTCTGTGTCCAACCGCGCCGATTTCATCCATAGAAGAGATAACGCCCTGTTCGCTGCTTGTTAAAGCGTTTAAAACAATTTGAATTGCTGCGCTGTGATCAGCCATAAGCATAGGAACCTTTTTGCAGCTCTTTTCTGCGCAGCCGGAAACGGTGTGGGTGAAAGTGCAGTTATCATATGATATCTGCTCGCATATACCCTTTGCAAGAAGGTCTTCTGTTTCCATATCAATAAGCTGATATTTAAGAGAAGAGCTTCCGCAGTTTATAACAAGAACCTTCATAATTTTTACCTCCGCAAAAATTTAATACTTGATTAAAATAGTTATCTTGTATATTATATACATACAATATTTATTTTTCAAGTATAAATTTTGAAAGAAGGCTCGGTTTGAAAAATACGGCGTTTATTATCAGCGAATATGACCCTTTTCACAACGGTCATAAATATCATATAGAGCAAACAAGGCAGGCAGGCGCAAAGAGGATAATATGCCTTATGAGCGGAAATTTTGTTCAGCGGGGAGATATAGCTTTCTGCGATAAATATTCGCGCGCAAAATTTGCCGTTGATAACGGGGCGGACCTTGTTTTGGAAATACCGGTTAAAAACGTGCTTTCGGGAGCAGGGTATTTTGCTGCCGGAGCAACAGGGATAATAACTCTCACTGGCTTAAACGCCACTCTCTCGTTCGGTTCTTCCGCAAACACCAAAGAATTGAAGGAATTATCAAAAAAAATCGGTTCAGTTGAATTCCAAAACAACGTAGACATTTATTCCCGTGAAAACGGAACGAACCACGCTCTTTCAGCATATAAACTTTTGCTTAATTCAGATCCGCAAAAAGCGCAAATTCTGAAAGATCCAAACAATATCCTTGCGCTTGAATATATTAAAGCTATGAGCGATATTGATATTTTTTCTGTTAAACGTGACACGCTTTTTCACGATTCGTCTGAAACATCCGATAAATTTGCAAGTGCAAAATATATCAGAGAAGAGATTTATAAAACAGGCTCAATTCAAAGCGTAAAGGAATTTTTGCCCGAAAATGTGTTTATTTCTCTTTCGGAAATGATGAGCAGGGGAGAGGCCCCGTCAGATAAAAATAAGTTCTCCGCCTTGGCTATGTATAGGCTTATTTCGATGGATAAAAATGAATTTGCAGAGATAAACGGCATAAATCAGGGGCTTGAGAACAGAATATATTCCGCGATCCGCGAAAGCTCAGAGCTTTACAGTCTTTATGACCGTGTAAAGACAAAACGCTTTACTCATTCAAGAATTCGTCAAGCTTTGGTGTCATCTGTTCTCGGTATAAAGCGCTCCGATCTTGATAGACCTTTGCCGTATATTCGTGTTCTCGGCTTTAACGGAGAGGGACGGGAAATTATAAAAGAGATAAGAAGTTTAAGCTCGGTTCCGCTTATAATGAATTTATCCGAGGCTCCCGATTGCAAAGAAAAAGAGCTTGACTACCGTGTAGGCAAGCTCTATGATATCTGCAGACCGTCTCCGCTCAATAAAAACGCGGAATTTGCCTCTAAGCCCTATGTTTCTCAGTAATATAGAGCTTTCAGTTCCGTCAGCGGACCTTTAAGCTCTGATAGAGCTGTTAAATTGTTGTTGTCCTCAAGAAGTCTGTTGAATCTGTTTTTTCCGTTATTTGAGCCTTGAAGCTTTGAAACGAGCTCAATTTTAAGCTCTTTCAGGCTTTCATTTTTAAGCTCGGTTATATCGTTTAATTCAATTAAAACTGTATCTTCCGCAGTTATTTCTTTGAGCAGAACGGATATAAATCCGTCTTTTTCCTGTGAAAACTCAGCTTTTTTTCCGTTTATATACACGCATACGGATTCTGCTTCTGTTATATCTCTGAACGAAACTGTATAATTTCGCTTTGCAGGAATAACATTTTTGTCGCCCTCGGGTTTGTTTATTGTAAAGGTGACATTATTGTCCGCTTGGCTTACATTGAAATGGGTTTCACAGTATTTACCGTCCAGATAATCAAGTGATTCGCCGTCGTCTTCATACAGAGTAAATGAGTTGTTTCCTCTGAAAACAAGAACTTCCATACTTTCGGGGTTATTAACGGAATTGTCAGTATCGTTAAAACTCAGAGGAATAATAGCTCCCTCTTTGGCAAGAACCGGGATTGAGGAAATATCTCTGTAAATGGTGGTTTCTGTTCCGCCCTTATATATTCTGCCGGTAAAAATATCTGTATATCTTCCCTCAGGCAAAAATACCTTGGATCCTGCAAGACCGGTTTTTGCATTTGCTTTTTCGGTTATCGGACAAACAATCAGCTCGGTTCCGAACAAATACTCATTTGGAACGTTATACGCTCTGTCATCCTCGGGATAGAGATAATATAGAGGACGTATAAGCGGCAGTCCGTCTTTTGCCGTCAAACGGTTTATTGAGTAGATATAAGGTATAAGCCTGTGTCTGAATTTAAGAGCTATTGTGGAAAAATGCTCTATATCTCCGCGGTATTTCCACGGCTCTTTTCCCATAAATTCGTTTGAAGTTGAGTGAAGCCGCATAATTGGGCTGAAAACACCAAACTGAACCCATCTGAGGTAAAGTTCGTCATCTCTCTCTCCGAAATGATGCCCGCCGATATCGTGGCTCCACCAGGTATATCCTATATTTGAAGCGGTTGAGGTGAAATAAGGCTGAAAAGCAAGAGTGTCCCAGGTTTGCGCGGTGTCACCCGAAAAACCGAGAGGGTAGCGTTGTGAACCGGCCCCGGCAAAACGTGATAATATAAGCGGTCTTTTCTTGCTTCTTGCGTTGTCGCAGTAATGATAATGGTTTAGCGCCCAAAGGGGATCGAGGCCGGGTATTTTGGTTTTTGTACCCTGCTGCCAATCTATCCACCAGAAATCCACGCCTCTTTTTTCCTGTGGGTGATGAAGAAATCTGAAATATCCCTCAATAAATTTTTTATCTGTTATATCAAAAAATATCTGTTGCCTTGAATTTTTGTCTATCCCCATAAATTCGCAGAAGTCGCCGTAAGCGTCCTCATAAAACTTACAGCCCGATGCAGGATGGAGATTAACGGTTATTTTATAATTATTGTCTTTCAGCCATTTGAGAAATCCCTCAGGATCCGGGAAGAGATCAGTATTCCAGGAGTATCCTGTCCAGCCTGGATTTGTTATGTTATAAAACAGTTCGAGCGCACCCTTATTTCTTTTGGGGTCTAGAACATCTTTACCGAATTTATCAAGAACCTTTACCCAATGCCAGTCCATATCTATTGTTGCAACGGTAATGGGTATTTTTTTTGCTTTAAATTTTTTCATTAAGGCAATATATTCGTCCGCAGTATACGCCTTATATCTGCTCCACCAGTTTCCGAGGGCAAAGCGGGGAATAAGGGGAGGAAAGCCCGTTAAGGAAAAATAATCCTTAAGAGCCTGCTGATAGTTATGACCGTAAGCAAAATAGTAAATATCTGATTCCTCGCATTTTCTCGGCAGAATATCCCCGTTATTTTTAACGGTAAGAGATGAGCTGTCGTTAAGCACAGCAACTCCCTTTTTTGAAATTATACCGTTTGAAAGCTTAGTTTTGCCGTGGGTTCCGTCAAGAGTGCGGCAGGTTCCGAGAAGATTTCCTTCGATGAAGTCCGTAATCTTCTTTCCGTCTTCAAGAATTATATATTTAAGCTTCTTTGTTCCGAAATCAAAGCAAAAAGTGCATTTTGAGGTTTTTATTAGAACACTGCCGTTTTCATCCTTTTCGGTTGTAAACTCAGGTTCGCAAAACCTTCTGTTTATAACGCACTGAGTTGGCTCATCGCAGAAAACGCTGCCGGTCTGATTTTCAATTCTTATGAGCCAGGGGGACAAAACGCTGATCCTGACGCCGTTTTTTCTGATAGTGAATTTCTCGTTGGTTTTGCCGTTATCGGAATAAAAAAATACATCCCAGAAGTTATCCATAAAGTCAGCTCCTTTTTTTATCATAATATCTTTATTTAAACCTTTTGTCAAATATTTTTATTTAATTTAATTAAAAATTAAATTTTTACTTGTATCATATAGTTTGGTATGATAAAATAATTCTCAGTTATCAAACTTTTTTCTGAGTTTTTTCAAACATTTTGTTTCAATCCGGCTTACATAAGATCTTGATATCCCGAAAATCTCTGCAATTTCGCTTTGAGTCAGCGGTTCGCGTCCGTCAAGTCCGTAGCGCATAATAAGAATGTTTTTCTCTCGGATATCATCAATCTCATCAATAAATTTATATAGTTTTTTAATATTCTTTTTTAGACATATCTCTTCAAGGATAGTATCTTCCTGTGCTATAATATCCATAAGAGTAAGAGGATTTCCCTCGCTGTCCTGCTCGATCGGGTCTTCAAAAGACATATCGAGAGCTGTTTTCTTTTTGTTTCTGAAAAACATAAGTATTTCATTGTCAATACATCTTGACACATATGTTGCAAGCCTTACTCCCTTATCCGGGTCAAATGAATTTATCCCTTTTATAAGTCCAACTGTTCCAACGGATATCAGTTCTTCCGTTTCGGCATTTGCGGAATAGTATTTTTTTATTATATGTGCAACAAGCCTTAAATTTCTTTCAATAAGAATGTCTTTTGCTTTCTTATCCCCGTTTTTCATTCTTTCCAGATATATTTTTTCCTCACCGGAGCTTAGCGGCTCGGGAAAAACAATACTCTCTTCAAGATGAAGAGCTATACAAATAATTTTATCAAGCAGTATTGCAAACATTTTTTACCCCCGAAACATTTTATAAATAAATAATATGTCGGATAGTTAAAAATAGTGTTTGTACTGCCGAATATTCAGGAGATAATTATGGCAATATCAAGAAGAAAAGCATCATTTGAAATCCGTCCTGCGGTTTGCGCTGCGGGCGAAAACTATATGATCTGCATTCCAACAGACGGCGATATGCTTATGAGCGTGTTTGTTGACGGTGAAGAATATACATACGATAACTGCGGAGTAAAGGTGAGCACTTGCTATGTTCAGAAATTCGTTATTCCGATGAGCGCGCTGAACTCTGCAAAAAAATATACCGTTGTGTATGAGAGAATAAAGAGGGAAGCATATTGTTCCGAAAAGGAACCTCCGGTAAAAAAGGATTTTTCTTTTTATCCCATTGAAAAAGAAGACGGTATAAATATATATCATCTTTCCGACGTTCACGGGAGAAGAGTTTCAGGAATCAAAGCGGGAAAGTATTTTGATGAAAACCTCGATATCCTCATATTAAACGGCGATATCTCCTCAAGCTCTCAAACCGCCAAAGAAACGCTTTTGCCCCTTGATATGGCTTTTGAGATAACAAAAGGGGAGAGGCCGTGTGTTATAACAAGGGGAAACCACGATCTCAGAGGAGTTTTTGCAGAAAAAATCCATGAATTCTACCCTCTTGACAACGGCAGATTTTACTATACTGTAAAATTAGGTCCGGTGTGGATTATGGTTCTTGACTGCGGAGAAGATAAAAACGATGATAACCACGAATACGCCGGAACGATTGCATTTCATAAATACAGAAAAAAAGAAACTGAATTTATCAGATCGCTTTGCGATTCACGGGATAATCCAATCGAAAATGAAGAAAAATATAAAATCGTTGTTTCCCATATACCTTTTTCTCACAGAAATTATAAGCCTGATGCCGTACTGAACGAATTTGATATAGAAAGCGAAACATACGGCGAATGGGTAAGGCTTATTAACGAAAAAATTAAGCCTTCGTTCGGCCTTTTCGGACACGTACACAATACCGTTGTTTCAATCGGCGACGGAGCAAGGTATAACGACAGAAACCTTAACTGCCCCTTAGTTCTTGGCGGCAGACCTTTAACCAATGATGTTATCGGCTGCGCGATCACGCTCAGCGGCTCCGGGGCTGATATCGCTTTCAGCAATTCGCGTCATAAAGTTATCGGAAATGAACATATTGAATTAAACCTTTAAGGAGAACAGAGCAAAATGAGAGAAAGCTCAAAATCTGCTCTCGGCGGAATAATAGCTGCATTAGCAGTCAGCATTATGCTTATTACTTATATTTCACCGTTTTTGGTTTATACCGCTCCGCCATTTGCCGGAATACTGCTTATTATTATTGTTGCCGAAATAGGCTATAAATGGGCAATAGGAACATATACCGCAATAAGCCTGTTATCGCTTTTTCTTATAGCTGATAAAGAGGCTGCCGTGTTTTTTGTTATGCTTTTCGGATATTATCCGATTCTCAGAGAATTCCTTTATTCAAAGTTAAAAAATAAAATTGTTCTCACACTGCTGAAAATCTTTATTTTCAACTTATCGCTTTTTGTTTCAATTTGTATATCTAACTATGTTTTCGGTATAGATTACAGCGAGTTTTCAAGCGGCGGATTGATAATGGTTTTATTGTTCGCTTTGGCTATGAACGCAATACTGTTCTTATATGATTTTCTTATTGCAAAGGTTTCGCTGCTTTATAAATCAAGCCTGCAAAAAAAGATTCGAAAGCTATTTAAGTAAATATTAACCGAGGAGCAACATATAGATTAAAGGGTGATATAATGAAAAAAATAGTTTTATCTTTTTTTGCTTTTGCTTTTATATTTATCAGCTCGGTTTTTGTTATTTCATATTATTCTCAGCAGGGAATCAACGCAGTTAATTCCGAGTCTCAAAATTTCATCGCTGAAACAATTATTTTAGACGCAGGTCACGGCGGTGAAGACGGCGGTGCGGTTGCAGCGGACGGAACCGTTGAAAAAGATCTTAATCTTATGATAACAAAAGATGTCGCAGCCTATTTTGAGCTTTTCGGAATTCCATATATTCCTGTAAGAACAGAGGATATTTCTGTTTGCGACGAAGGGCTGGGCACCATAAGAGAGAGAAAAAGTTCCGATATTTTAAATCGTTTTGCGCTTGTTAATTCAATAAAAAACTCTATTCTTTTGAGCATACATCAAAATTTTTATTCCGACGCAAAATATTCCGGTACGCAGGTTTTCTATTCAGATAACAATGATAGCTCTAAGCTGCTTGCCGGCGAGATAAGGAAATCAGTTGTTGAAGCTCTCGCTCCTGATAACACAAGAAAAATCAAGCCTTCTGACAGCAGCATATATCTGCTTTATAAGGCGCAAACAACCTCAGTGCTTGTTGAGTGCGGATTTATTTCAAATTCGTCTGAGCTTGAAAAACTCAAAAGCCCTGTTTACGATTCGCAGCTTGCGTATTTTATTTTCAAAGGACTATTAAATTATTTAAATAATTAGGATGGCTATATGGCACAAAAAGTAAAGTCTGTTTATGTTTGTAATGAATGCGGCTATGTATCTCCGAAATGGAACGGTCAATGTCCGGAATGCGGCGCGTGGAACACGTTTTCTGAGCAAATCGAAAGTCCCGTGTCTGCAAGTTCAGGGAAAACTTCTTATTCTCCCGAGGGCTTTAAGGCTTATAAATTAAGTGAGATCGAGCGCGAATATGAACACAGATACGATATGGGTTCAACTGAACTTAACCGTGTTCTCGGCGGAGGATTAGTTAAAGGCTCAATAGTTCTTTTATCGGGTGATCCCGGAATAGGAAAGTCAACAATTCTTTTGCAATCCACCGAAGCTCTCGGTAAAGATAATAAAATACTTTATATTTCCGGAGAGGAATCGCCCCATCAGATAAAGCTGAGAGCAACCCGTCTTGGAGTTTCAACGGAAAATCTTCTTATTTTATGCAGAACAGACGCTGAAGCTGTTGCAGAATACATAAAAAGTGAAAAACCCACCATTGTTATAATAGATTCGATTCAAACAATGGCAATTGAAGCGATAAGCTCGCTTCCTGGAAGCATAACTCAGGTCAGAGAATGTGCAAACTTGTTTATGCGTCTGTCAAAATCGCTCAATATTCCGATTATTTTAGTGGGACACGTCAATAAAGACGGAAATATAGCCGGTCCTAAAGTTCTTGAACATATAGTTGACACCGTATTATATTTTGAGGGTGAAAAAAACCTATCATACAGAATACTAAGGGCTGTTAAAAACCGATACGGATCAACAAATGAAATCGGTGTTTTTGAAATGAAAGATAATGGCCTGAATGAGGTAACAAACCCATCAAAGGCTCTTATAGCCGGAAAACCTGTTAATGTTCCGGGTTCTTGCATAGCTTGCGTTATGGAGGGTTCAAGACCTATTTTAGCCGAGGTTCAAGGGCTTGTTTGCGTATCAAGCTTCGGTAATCCCAGACGGACTGCAAACGGCTTTGATTATAACCGTGCAGCGATGCTGATAGCCGTTCTTGAAAAACGAGCCGGATATTTTTTAGGTTCATCTGACATTTACATCAATATTGCCGGCGGTCTTAAAATCGATGAACCTGCATCTGATTTAAGCGTTGCACTGTCAATAATATCCAGTCTGAAAAATGAAAACCTTCGGGATGACACAATTGCGTTCGGTGAAATAGGCCTCGCAGGCGAAATCAGATCTGTCGGCTTTGCTGAAGTTCGAATTCGCGAAGCTATAAGACTCGGACTGAAAAAATGTATCATCCCTCATAGGAATCTCAACGAAATTAACAGCGAATTAAAAAGCAAAATTGAAATCATAGGTGTTAACAATATCCGAAAAGCTTACGCCGAAGCGATTGTGTGATTAAGGAGAAATAAAAATGAGAAAGAAAATGGTTGCGTCAGCTAATTTCAGAGCAACAATGATTTTAATGGTTGTTAGTGTATCCATCGCAAAGATCATATGCAAATATACAAAATAACTACCCTAAATTATACAAAATATTGAGTATAGTTTCATAATACAATATCATTTTAAACAACCTACTGAAATTTCAGTAGGTCTTTTTTTATGTTACTTCCCGTTGACACTTTATGCCGCGAAAGCCCCTTGACAATGAGTAGGTGTGTTAGGCTAAAGCGCCGGCAGTCATACCGCCTCGGCGGTGTGCCTGCTGGTGACTGCAAGAATAACACACCGACGAGGCTCGTTGTCAAGGGGACCGTGGAATAAATTGTCATTTCGCTCGAGCACATTAACAATTTATTCATATTTGTAGTAGGTTAAAAAAGTAAAAAATAGGGGGGTACTACGACACCCCCCTATTGGGTCATTGGTCATTGGTCAAAGTTTGTTTTAACTTTGGCTTTTCTGTTGCTTGTTTGTTAACAAATATACCCCCTCAAGATCTTGGAGGGGTATAAAATATTCTTATCTTTTTGGATAGGGTAGCCCCTCAGGTAAACCGAGTATGTAGTCTGCCGATACCTTGTAATATATGCATAAGGTTATTAAGTGATGTATAGGCATTTCGTTTGCTCCTGTTTCGTATCTGCTATAAACTCTTTGTGATGTTTGTAATATACTTGCAATTTCTTTTTGTGTTAGGTCGTTATCCTCTCTTAACTCTCTTATTTTAGTTTCATAAATCATTTTGTTAACCTCCATTAAAATTATTCATTTAAATTATAACATAGTACAGAAGAATACTATTGACATTAGTACTTTTCTGTGGTAATATTATATAGTACAGATAGGTACTAAACAACAAATAGAGGTTAACAAATGGAGGTTAAGTAAAATGAAATTTTCTGATTTTCTTTTTGGTGGTGCTTTTATACAGTCTCACGTCAATTTTTGTTATTATGATTATTCCTCTGAAAAGCGTGTTCTTATTGAGCTCTCACAATGTAGATTTTCTGAAATTCGATATATTTATTGTAAAGATAATGAAATTTATCTTGAATTTTATGAAGATGATATAGAAAAGTGAGGTGATGTAAATTGAATGTATTTAAGAAATGGAAAGCGGAAAGAAAACGGAAATATGATGCGCTTTCTCCTTATGATCAGTTAAAAGCTGACATTTATAGATATCATTGTCAAATTTTTGATGTTGCTTTGATTATTCTTGTCATTGTTTCTTTTTTATGCGGTAAGTATTTTTAAATTATAAAAAAGGTAGGTTAAAAAAATGAATTGTACTTTAATGGGTATCAAAAAAATTGATTACACAAACCGTGCAACAGGGGAGCTTAAAAGCGGTTTGGAGCTTCATTGCGAGCGCAAACCTTTTCCTACGGAAAATTTTCTTCCTGGCTCTTCTGTCTGTTTTACTCAGTATTTGGCTAATAATGCCAATACAAGCGATTTAGTCGCTAAAGTCCTTAACATTCCGCTTATGTCGGAAATATCTCTTGTTTTCGTTCAAAACGGTCGTTATTCAACCTTTGTTGATGTTGAATATACACCGTAAATAATCTTGAAAGGAGCTTCTTTTTGAAACGAATAACTAAAATAATCTCTATTCTTGTTTTATGTTGTTGTTTATTTGTTTCCGGTGCAGCTCCTTTTGTTCAAGTTCGTGCAGCTCTTACTGTTACAGCTTTTATAAATGAGCCTCCTGATTTAAACTCAGTTTCATATCTCGTTTTAGCTGATGAAAACAATACTAATCCATATAACTCTTTTTTATTTATCTTTTCTTTTCCTCTTCTTCTTGACGCTAACTTCACTTGGTCAAATAGTGATGCTGCTCCTATTACTGCTCTTTTAGATTTACAAAGTGATGGAGTTAATTTTACTGTTTATTGTTATGATTTAACAGATGTTCCGTTTTATGTATATGTTTACCGCCTTTCAGGTGACTACATCAATTCATATTCTTTTAAGTTTCCGCAAAGCGGTGTTTTTAATTATAAGTTTACTTTCGTAGCAGGTCGCCATTCATATTGGGCGAAAGGATTTATTACTCCAGTTATATCTGATAAATCTTATATGCCTGCTAATATTCTATGGAATAATGACGCTTTTATTAATGATAATTTAACAGGTATAAAGAATTTACTCGATTCTTTAGCTGAGCTCGAGAAGTTAAATTTTAAGTTACTTTATACTTTTTTTCAAGATTATGCTGAGTATCTTGATTGGTTTTCAAATTACTTTTTACAATTTGGTAAGACAACTACTTTGCAATTAGAAGATATCCTTTTTTTCTTGCAAGTTCTCTATAAACATCTTGGTGGCGGGGATGAAATTCCTCCTTTTGATACTGAGGATACTTCTGTTCTTGATGATTATCAAAATGCTGAAGATTCTCTTATGTCTGATTATGGCGGTCAGCTTGAAGGTGCTTTACAGTATGGTAATAATGTTTTCGCAAGCAATTCCGCTTTTGCTTTTATATCAGAAACAATTCAAGACTTAATTCTCAATAATGCAAAGCTTAATATGATTATTATTTTCTCTCTTGGTTTAGGTCTTGCTGTTCTTGTTATAGGAAGGAAGATAAACGCTTAATGTTTGAGATTCTATCAAGTTTCTTTTCTTATATCAAAAATATGATTGAGGCTGTATGGTCTTTTTTTCAGTCTCTCTTAAACGGTCTTATTACTGTATTCACAAGCATTCCTGCTGCGGTTTCAATGGTAGTTAATGCAATCGGTTATTTACCGTCTACATTGATAGTTTTTGCCACTTTAACAATAACAATTTCTGTTGTTTACCTTGTAGTCGGTAGGGAAACAGGAGGTTAATTATGCAAGGTATTCACGCAGATTCTGCTTTTTCTGCTATGTTTTCTTTCATTAAAGATGTTTTCATTTCGGTTATTACTTGGCTTGATAACATTTATATTTTCGGTAATATTTCGATTTTAGATTTAAATATAGCTTTTACCGTTTTTGGCGTTTTGTTTACTGCGGTTTTTGCTGTTGTAAAATCTTCTGTTTCAAATTCTATTAGCTCTTCTGATAAATCTCGTAAAAAGAAAGAGCAGGAAAGTGATTAAATGAAAAAATTTATTATATCTCTAGTTTTATCTTCTGTTTTGATATTATCTTTTGTTTTTCCTTGCTTTGCAGATACTGTAACTGTTTACGGTTCGGTTACTGATACAACAAGTCAAGTTTCGATTTTGGTTAATTACTATCAAAATCTTGATTCTTTCAATCCTTTTAATGAGTATATTGTTGTTCGTAATGGCGAGTATTCTTGGCGTTTGTATTATTCAGATAGCGTTTTGAATGATAGTCAAGTTAATTATATAGAGTATTCTCGCACCGGCTCAACAGGTAATTATTACTATCGTTTTTTAAGCGGCAGAACAAGCAGCCGATTAACTCTCTCCAATTCATATAATTATACATACGTTGGCAATATTAGCGGTGCTATTGCATCTACCTCTTTTAGTCAAAATCAGTTCTATAACACGTCCTTTATAATTCTTGTTTCTATTCTTATTCTTTCTTTATTCTCTCTATTTCGTATTAAAATTCAGTCAAAAGGAGTAACTTTATGAGTATGCTTGAATTTTTTCAATCGCTTTTTGGCGATAGTTCAAAGTATGATTTCTTATACTATATTTTTAGCTGTGTTGGCGGTCTTATAGTTATTGACGGCGTTTTACGCTTTCTTTTTGGCTCTGTTTCATCCCTTTTTAAGAGGTGATTTAAATGTTTGAGTTTTTATATTATGGTATTCAAAATCTTATAACAGTAGATATTTTTCCGTATCTTGTAATGACTTTTGTTTTTTTTAGCCTTGTCAATATTATCGTACGAATTATATATTGAAATTTAATGAAAGGAGTTAATCTTATGCCTATTGTTCCTCTTGAAGCTTCTGCCGGTGATCTTTCTAACCTTGGTACTGTTTTTACACAGGTTACAACTTGGATCGGTTCTGTTGTTTCTACTATCACCGGTAGTCCCATTCTTCTTGTCGGCCTTGGTATATTTGTAACCGGTGCCGTTATCGGTCTTGCATATCGCCTTATTCGTGGCTAAATGCTTAAAATATGCCACGGCTCGCCCGTGGCATATTTTTTTTAAAGGAAGTGATTTATTGATAACTGGATATTTTGGCGTTCCCGGTTGCGGAAAGACAACAATTCTTACAATTTTAGCACAAAAAGAGCTAAAAAAGATTAGGAAAGGGAATTCGCCATACAAACATGTTGTAACTAACTTTTATTGTTCCGGCTGTGAAAAGTTTAGTGTTAATGATTTAGGCCTTTACAAATTTACAGACAGTTTAATTCTGATTGATGAAATTACTCTTGATGTCGATAGCCGTGACTTTAAGAAGTTTTCCAAAGGACTTAAAGATTTTTTTGTTCTTCATCGTCATTTACATAACGATATCGTATATTTCTGTCAGGATTTTGAAAGAGTTGATAAAACAATCAGAGATATGACCTTTGATTTATGGTATCTTAAAAAGTCTGTAGTCCCTCTGTTTAGTGGTTTTACAGTAGCTAAAAGGATATTCAGAAATATCAATATAAATGAAATGTCAAGTGAATTAACTCTCGGCTATCGTTTTGCTTCTCTTCTTGAGATCATCTTTTCTCATACTAAAAAGTTATTTTATCGTAAGCCTTATTATAAGTATTTTGATAGTTTTGATGAAGGCGTCATCGGTGAAAGACAGGAGTTTGATTATATTGAGTGGTAATGTTAAAAAGAAGGATGAACGCACCCGCAATTGGCTTGTTATTGTCTATCCCGAGTCAGCACCCGAAAATTGGGAAGATGTCTTAAATGAGCTTCAATTTAAATGGGCGCATTCTCCATTGCACGACCGTGATGTTAATCCAACAGGTGAAGTTAAAAAGGCTCATTGGCATTGTATATTTTTCTTTGAAGGTAATAAAAGTTATGCTCAAGTTAAAGAAATTGCCGATATGGTTAATGGTGCACCGCCTAAGCCTTGTATATCTGCAGTCGGTTCAATACGTTATTTTTTGCACTTAGATAACCCCGAAAAAGCACAATATTCAAAAGATGGTATTGTAACCTTTGGCGGTTGTGATTTAGCTGACTATTTGTCTTATTCTAAGTCACAGCTTGATTTATTTGCAACCGAAATGTTTAACTGGATTGAAGAAACAGATTGTACCGAGTTTTCCGACCTTATGGATTATGCTCGCCATAATGAGCCTGATACTTGGTATCACGCCCTGTTGCACGGTTATACTATTGTTTTTAATGCTTATTTTCGCTCTAAACGTGGTAAACGGTCTGCAGTTCGTGTAGCTCTTGAAAGTAAGAATGAAATAGATTGTAACCCTCAATTTGAGGCTTTGATGAATTATCGTAAAAATCAAAAGGATGATGAAAAATGTTAAGTCCATACATATTGTTGTATCAGTATTTTGAAAATCAAGAGTTAAAGTTAGAACAGCAAATTCTAACTATTCAAGATCGTGTTTTATATAGCAAAGAACGCAATTTATCAGTTGATGATATAAACACAATATATCGGCTTAAAATAAAGCTTGATTATGTTCGCAAAATCGGTTCTGAGCTCTTGAAAATGTTTCAAAGTATGATATAATCATCTTATGCATTTGTTCTAATTGCACTACCCTAAATTATACAAAATATTGATTTTGTATAATTTTATGTTTTTTCAACCACTTCTCTTTTGTATGGTTTTGTTATGAATAAAGATTACTACTCATCTATGCCGGCAGCAGTTAAGAGTTTTCTTAATTATCAGTCGACGATTAAAAACAAATCTGTTAATACTATAGATCAGTATTGTTTGGATTTAAGACTTTTTTTGAAATTTATTTATTGTGACAGAAATAATATTTCTGCTGATGATGAAGAAATTTTTAATTCAGTTGATATATCCGGTTTGGACAATGGTTTTTTTTGCACGGTAACTCTTGAGGATGCTTACCGGTTTTTAGCATACTGCAAAATCGACCGTGATAACAACGAAAAAGCCCGCGCAAGAAAAGTTTCGTGTATAAGATCTTTTTTTAAATATCTTATGCTTAATAATATAATTAAAGACAATCCGATGATAAATCTGGATTCGCCTAAGCTAAAAAAAAGTCTGCCGAAATATCTTACCGTTGAACAGTCAAAAGACCTCCTGATGAGCGTTTCAGGACCGAACAGAGAGCGTGATTATTGTATATTAACATTGTTCTTAAATTGCGGTATGCGTTTATCTGAGCTCGTTTCGCTTGATTATAATAAAATTAAGATTGACGGAGACACGGCAACAGTAATTATTACCGGTAAAGGTAATAAAGAGCGCACTGTATATCTGAATAATGCCTGTATAGCTGCTATAAACTCATATATGAAGGTTCGGCCAACAGATGGAGTAAAAGATCGTTATGCATTGTTTTTATCAAACAGGCTCACGCGCATAAGTCCAAAAACTGTTCAGCATTTGGTTGATGTTTATCTTGAAAAAGCAGGTCTAGGCGGTCAGGGATTTTCGGTACATAAACTAAGGCACACTGCTGCAACGCTAATGTACCAGACCGGCAGGGTTGATCTCTTAGAGCTTAAAGAGATTTTAGGACACGAGAATCTAAATACAACTCAGATTTACACTCACCTGCTTGATTCAAGACTTAAAAGCGCGGTTGACGCCAATCCATTGTCTGATTTTACCGAAAAAAATACTAGCAGCGGAAAATGATCCGCTGCTCATTTTTATATTAAAACAGTTTTGAAAATAGCTTAACACATATATAATTTAACAGTATTGAAAAGAGCATTATAACAATAATTATTACGCATTTAATAAAATATCCTCTGAAATCTATCTCCTCTCGTCTGCTGAAAATATTTGTAAGCGCGAGTTTTTTTGAAATATTTCCGCTTTCGGCGCACAGAGCAATTATTGCTGTCATCATAATTGCTGATCCGGGAAGAATTATCAGGCAAAGATATCCTAGCCCTTTCGCTGCGTTATTTGCAATAAGATCAGCAGCAATTTGCGAATATAAGAAGCCTCCTATTCCCGGAATAGCGCAGAGAAGTCCCACTCCCGCGCAGCTTAACGCGCCGGTTATTGCAATTAACATTGTTATTAAGGACAACACTGCTAATATCGCAAGATTTTTTTCGCTATTGTTGCTTAATATTATATTAGCGGCTCTTTCCAAATAGCTGTTTTCACCTAATGAATTATATAGAGTGCACCCGAAGATTAAGCCGCAAACAAATATCGCATAATACATTATTATTCCGGCGTTATTGTTCAAAGCTTCTCTGAATGAGTTTGACGAACTGTGTTTTGAATAAATCATTATTTTTTTCATAAGTACTTCCCTATCTTAAATTTCTTGATATTATTGCTCCGATAACACCTGCCGCGGTATTTAGTGGAATTGTTATAAGCAAAACCAAACTAACAGAAAAACCGCTGGCGATAAAGCAAATTAAAAGATATACGCCGGAAAATACAAGCGAACTGATCAGCCCCGAGAAAATTCCTCTTAATTTCAGTTTTTTAGTGTTGATAAAGGAGGAAGATAAGCTTCCAATTGCGCCTGCAATCAATATGAATAACGGTAAATGCTTTATTTCAATATCCTTTTTTGTTAATATGAATGCAAAAACCGATATTAAAAGCAATGATAGAATTATTCCGATACAAGTTCCTGCAACAATGCTTTTTAAGGGTGATTTTTGCGTTTTTGTTTTTGATCTCATATTTTTACCTCCGAATCTTTTCTGATAATAACTATGCTTATCCGAACGGTAATATGAAAAAGACGGTTCCGAAGAACCGTCTGATAAAAAATATTTTATTTTTTTGTGTCGTCGATATCGCTCTTTTTTGTTCTGCGCTTGCCGGATTTTTTTTCTTCCTTTTCCTGAGCCTTTGCAGCATCGAGAGCTGCTTTTTCTTCAGCGGCTCTTTCGTTCGCAGTGTTGTTTGTTTGAATAGCCCAACGCATAAATTTGATTTTTGTTCTGTCGGAGCTGGTTTCGATAACAATTGAATCGTCTTTAACGGTAACGATGCGGCCGTTTATTCCGCCTATGGTTGTTATTTCGTCTCCGATCTGGACAGAATCACGCAGCTTTTGCTCTTCCTGCTGTTTTTTCTTCTGCGGTCTTATCATTATAAAATACATAACAACAAGCAGAACAACCATAATAATTATCATAGAATAGTTGCCGCCGCCGAACAGACCGCCTGCACCTGCTGCGTTTTCCTGAAGTCTGAAAATAATATCAGTCATTTTTTTCCTCCAAAAATAATTTTATATTATTATATATGCAAAGCAATAAAAAAGCAAGGGGTTTTAATTAAAAACTCTTAATCCGGACATCTTTTATCGAGAACATCAATATATCTTTTATAAAAATCATCAAAACTGTCTTTTTCGAGAGAGTCTCTTATTTTTTCCGTGAGTGAATTATAAAAATATAAATTATGCATAACGCAGAGCCTTAATGCAAGAACTTCCTTTGCTTTAATAAGATGTCTTAAATAAGCCCTCGAAAAATTTTTGCAAACCGGACAATCACAATTCTCATCAAGAGGTCTTGAATCAAGCTCATATTTTGCGTTATTAAGATTAATAATCCCTTTCCAGGTAAACATGTGTCCGTGGCGGGCGTTTCTTGAGGGCATAACGCAATCAAAAAGGTCAACTCCCCTCTTAACTCCTTCAAGTATGTTGCAGGGCGTTCCGACACCCTTAAGATATCTGATTTTATTTTTGGGCATATATGGCTCAACAGCAGATATAACGCGATACATTTCTTCTGTTGGCTCACCAACTGCAAGACCTCCTATCGCATAACCGTCAAGGTCAAGCTTAGCAATTTCCTGCATATGTTTTATTCGCAGATCATCATAGGTGCAGCCCTGATTTATGCCAAACAGAAGCTGCTTTTTGTTTATTGTGTTGTGTAAAGCGTTTAGCTTGTCGTGCTCTTCCTTGCAGCGATAAAGCCATCGCGTTGTTCTTTCGCATGATAATTTTGCATAGTCGTATTTTGCGGGATTTTCAACGCACTCATCAAAAGCCATAGCTATAGTGGAACCGAGATTGGATTGAATTCTCATACTCTCCTCGGGTCCCATAAAAATTGCTCTTCCGTCTATGTGAGAATTAAAATAAACGCCTTCTTCTTTAATATTTCGCAGCTTTGCGAGCGAAAAGACCTGAAACCCGCCCGAATCTGTTAAAATAGGCCCGTTCCAGCGTGTAAATTCGTGCAGTCCGCCAAGTTCCTTGATTTTTTCATCACCCGTCCTAACGTGAAGATGATAGGTGTTGCATAGCATAACCTGACAGTTTATATCCTTTAAGTCTAACGCGGATACACCGCCCTTGATTGCTGCAACGGTCGCAACGTTCATAAAGCCGGGCGTCTTAATAGTTCCGTGGACCGTTTCAAACTCGCCTAATCTTGCATTTTTACAATTTTTTATTAGCTTATACATATTTACCTCGTTATATCTTTGTTGTAATTACCGTGGCGTCTCCAAACGAAAAAAACTTATATCCGCTGTCTATTGCGTGAGAATAAGCATTCATAATTATGTCTCTTGAGCTGAAAGCAGAAACAAGCATTATCAGTGTGCTTTCCGGGAGGTGGAAATTGGTTATAAGCTCGTCGATACACTTAAATTTATACCCGGGATAAATAAAGATATTGGTTGAAGAGCTTCCCGGCTTAACAAAACCGTTTTCATCGGCTGAGGATTCGAGAGTCCTGCAGCAGGTGGTTCCGGTCGCAATGACTTTTCCGCCTGCTTTTTTTACTGAATTTATCGTTTGCGCCGCTTCTTCGCTTATTGAATAGTTTTCATAATGCATTAGATGATCTTCAATATTCTCGGTTTTAACGGGTCTGAATGTGCCTATGCCAACATGAAGCGTTATTTCGGCTATTTTAACACCTTTATCTTTGATTTTTTGAAGCAGCTCGGGGGTATAATGCAGTCCGGCGGTGGGAGCGGCTGCGGAGCCGTTGAACCGGGCATATACGGTTTGGTATCTCTCTTTATCAGTAAGCTTTTCAGTTATATAATGAGGCAAAGGCATTTCGCCGATTTTTTCGAGTTTTTCAAGAAAAATGCCGTCATATATAAATTTAACCAGTCGGTTTCCGTTATCAAGAACGTTGAGAACCTTGCCGTAAAATTCATTGTCGCCAAAAATAAACTCGCTTTCCTTTTTAGCGCGTTTACCGGGGCCGGTTATACATTCCCAAACATCCTCTCCCCTGTTATTTAACAGCAAAAACTCAACCTTTGCGCCTGTATCCTTTTTTATGCCGTAAATTCTTGCGGGAAGAACTCGGGAATTGTTAAGAACTAAGCAGTCGCCTTCATTCAGATAATCAATTATATCATAAAAATGCTTATCTGCCAGTTTACCGGAATTTCTGCCTATAACGAGCAGACGTGAATGGTCTCGCTTTTCAGAAGGTTCCTGCGCAATAAGCGCATCAGGTAAATCAAAGTAAAAATCGCTTTTTTTCATATTTTTTTTCACAAACTTTCGGGTAATTATAAAAAAAATCATTGACTAATAATGCAACTTTTGATAAAATTACAAATAATTTTAACATATAAACACAAAAGACGCAAGCATTTACGCCTTTTTTGAATATAATATTTTACGAGGTGAGTTTTGTTATGGAAAAAAAATATAAAGTTGGAATAATCGGCGCAACAGGTATGGTCGGTCAGAGATTTATAACTCTTTTAAGCGATCATCCGTGGTTCAATATAACCGCTCTTGCGGCAAGCTCCCGTTCAGCCGGAAAAACATACGAGGAGGCTCTCGGAGGAAGATGGGTTATGAGTTCTCCCCTCCCCGAAAAAATTAAGTCGATGGCAGTTTTTGACGCCGTTTCGGACATAAACAAAATAGCTGAAAGCGTTGATTTTGTTTTTTGCGCCGTTGATATGAAAAAGGATGAGATAAAGGCCCTCGAGGAAGCATATGCAAAAGCTGAGTGCCCCGTTATCTCAAATAACAGCGCGAACCGCTTTACACCTGACGTTCCTATGATTATTCCCGAGCTTAATAATGACCATATTAAGGTTATTGACGCTCAGAAAAAGCGTCTCGGAACAAAAAGAGGCTTTATTGCCGTTAAATCAAACTGCTCTCTTCAGAGCTATGTTCCCGCTCTTTATCCTCTCGATAATGCCTTTGGTGTTAAAGATGTTCTTGTGTGCACATATCAGGCCATTTCCGGTGCGGGAAAAACATTTGAGCGTTGGCCTGAGATGACAGATAACGTTATCCCTTATATCGGAGGAGAAGAGGAGAAGAGCGAAAAAGAGCCGCTTAAAATTTGGGGTAGACTTGAAAACGGCGAAATCGTTTCCGCTTCCGATCCCAAATTTACCGCTCAATGCCTCAGAGTTCCCGTTACTGACGGTCATATGGCTGCAGTTTTTGTGCGCTTTAACAAAAAGCCCTCAAAGGATGAAATAATAGATATATGGAATAATTTCAGCGGCCGTCCGCAGGAGCTTAATCTTCCCCACGCTCCGAAGCATTTTTTGAATTATTTCACTGAAGATAATATGCCCCAAACCAAGCTTAACCGCGACCTTGAGGGCGGAATGGCAGTTTCAATAGGAAGACTCAGAGAAGACAGTCAGTATGACTATAAATTCGTCTGTCTCTCTCATAATACGCTCAGAGGCGCGGCAGGAGGCGGAGTTTTGCTTGCAGAGCTTCTTTGCGCGGAAGGATATATTGAACCAAAAAACCAATAAGCTGTGAGAAACCTTGAAAAAAACTATTTTTACCGGCTCGGGTACAGCGCTTATAACTCCGTTTAAGGATAACGGAAAAAAGGCGGACTATGATTTTTTTGAAACACTCTGCGATTATCAGATAAAAAATCATACCGACGCGCTCATCATTGCCGGAACCACCGGAGAATCCCCGGTTTTATCCAAGGACGAAAAAAAATCGCTGTTTGAGATTGCCGTTAAAACGTCGAATGGAAAAATCCCCGTAATTGCGGGAACCGGCTCAAACAATACCGAGGAAGCAGTTAAAAAATCAAACGAAGCAGAAAAAATGGGAGTAAACGCATTGCTTGTGGTTACTCCCTATTATAATAAATGCACTCAGGAAGGAATAATAGAGCATTATTTTTATATTGCAAACAGAGTTTCGTCTCCGTTGATAGTTTATAACGTTCCGTCAAGAACCGGAGTTAATATTCTTCCGAAAACCTATGAAGCCTTATCGGAGCATAAAAATATTATAGCTGTAAAGGAGGCAAACGGAAATTTATCTTCCGTTGCGGAAACTATAAGTCTTTGCGGCGACAGGCTTGATATTTATTCTGGAAACGACGATCAAACAGTTGCAATAAACTCTCTCGGCGGAAAAGGGGTTATATCGGTTGCAGCAAATATTATTCCTGAAGAAATGCATAGAATGGCGAGTAAAAGAGAGGATTCCCAAAAGCTTCAGCTTTATTATTTTGAACTGATGAAAGAGCTGTTCTGCGAAGTTAATCCCATCCCCGTTAAAGCTGCAATAGAAATGTTATGGCAAAAAGAGCAGCCTTTAAGATTGCCGCTTACAAATATATCAGATAAAAACAGAGAAAAGCTAAAAAATACTCTAATAAAATATAATTTGATATAAAAAATCCCGCTGATGAAAATAATTTCGATCAGCGGGTAATTTTTAATTATACAGCTTAGCCGAGGTTAGCTTTAAGGGTGTTAAGCTCGGTGCGCAAGGTTTCGGGAAGTCTGTTGCCGAATTTAGCATAGAATTCCTCGATACCGGGGATCTCGTTCTTCCAAAGGTCATTGTCGACGGTGAGAATTTCTTCAAGATTTTCTGCTGAAACTTCATCTTCAATGCCTGAAAGGTCAATATCCTTTGAATAGGGAACATAACCGATAGCAGTTTCTTTGGCATCAACCTTATTATCGCAGCGGTCAAGAATCCAGTTAAGAACGCGAAGATTATCGCCGAAGCCGGGCCAGAGGAAGTTGCCTTCATCGTCTTTTCTGAACCAGTTTACGTTGAATATTTTGGGAGCCTTGTCAGGATCAAGCGACTTGCCTATATCTATCCAATGCTGCCAATAATCAGCCATATTATAGCCGCAGAACGGAAGCATTGCCATAGGATCGCGGCGAACAACGCCGACATCGCCGGCAGCCGCTGCGGTGGTTTCGGAGGCCATTATAGATCCTACGAAAACGCCGTTATTCCAGTCTCTTGACTGATAGACAAGAGGAGCAAGCTTTGCTCTTCTGCCGCCGAAAACAAATGCAGAAATCGGAACTCCTTCAGGATTTTCAAATTCAGAGCTGAGGCACGGGCAGTTTACGGCAGGAGCTGTAAAGCGTGAATTGGGATGAGCTCCCTTTTCGGTGCTCTCAGAGCCGTTCCAGGGATTGCCTTTCCAGTCGATAGCGTTTGTGGGCGGGTTTTTGTCGAGACCTTCCCACCAAACTGTGTTATTATCAAGATTGTGGCATACGTTTGTAAAAATTGAGCCCTTTTTGGTTGAAAGAAGCGCGTTGGGGTTAGATTTCATATTTGTTCCGGGAGCAACGCCGAAAAAGCCGTTTTCGGGATTTATGGCGTAAAGTCTGCCGTCGGCACCTTTTCTGATCCAGGCTATATCGTCGCCAACTGTCCATACCTTATAGCCGGCATTTTTATATCCTTCAGGCGGTATAAGCATAGCGAGGTTGGTTTTTCCGCAAGCGGACGGGAAGGCAGCGCATACATATTTCTTTTCGCCTTCGGGTTTTTCAACGCAGAGGATAAGCATATGCTCAGCCTGCCAGCCTTCCTGCTTACCCTGATAGGAAGCAATTCTGAGAGCAAAGCATTTTTTGCCGAGAAGAACATTTCCGCCATAAGCGGAGTTTACGGAAATGATGGTGTTGTCCTGCGGGAACTGGCATATCCAACGTTTTTCAGCATCAACGTCACATTTGCAGTGAAGTCCTCTTACCCAGTCATCGGAATCTCCGAGGCAGTCAAGAACCTTCTTGCCTATTCTTGTCATAATTGCCATATTGAGAACAACATAGATGGAGTCGGTAAGCTCAATTCCTATCTTTGAGAATTTTGAGCCAACAGGTCCCATTGAATAGGGAATAACATACATGGTTCTGCCTTTATATGAATCGCGGGCAATATCGTAAAGCATTTTATAGCAAGCGGAAGGTTCCATCCAGTGGTTAGTTGGGCCTGCTTCTTCTTCAGTGGGGGTGCAGATAAGAGTTCTGTCCTCAACTCTGGCAACATCGTTGGGTTTTGTTCTGTGAAGATAGCAGTCGGGAAGAAGCTCTTCGTTGAGCTTAATCATTTCGCCTGTTGCAACAGCCTCTGCTCTGAGAGCGTCAAGCTGCTCCTGAGAGCCGTCTATCCACATAACGTTTGCGGGTTTAACAAGCTCGATTTTTTCGTCTATCCAAGAAAGGACCGACTTGTTTGTTGTAAGTGCCATAATATCTCTCCTTTTTATGGGTTAAAATAACCAAAAATCTTATAAATTATATCATCCGAAAACCGCGCTGTCAATATCCAGCGAAGCAATTCCGTTAAGTTTTAAACCTGATTTATTTCCGCTTATGAATTCATAGTACCCCTGCGCTCCAACCATTGCGGCGTTATCACCGCAATATTTAAGTTCAGGCATATAAAGCGAAATCTTATTTTTTTCGCAGAGCGATTTTATTTCGCTTCTCAGAACGCTGTTAGCCGAAACTCCTCCTGCTATAACCAATTTATCGGATTTATATTTATTTATTGCTGCCTGCGTTTTTTCGCATAAAACTTTTGTAACGCAGTGCATATATGAAGCTCCGATATTTTCAATATCAATTTCTTCATTTTTTTGCTGCATATTGTGTATAAGATTTATAACGGAAGTTTTCATGCCCGAAAAGCTGAAATCAAATTCACTGCCGTCAACTCTCGGTTTGGGGAATTTATATTTATTTTTATCGCCAAAAGCGCAGGTCTTATCCATATTAAGCCCGCCCGGGTACGGAAGTCCGAGCATTCGCGCAGCCTTATCCATAGCCTCTCCCGCTGCATCGTCACGAGTGCGTCCGATCACCTCATAATCAGTGTAATTTTTAACGTTTACAAGATGAGTGTGTCCCCCGGAAACGATAAGGGCAATAAAGGGCGGTTTAAGATCCGTATGGGAAATATAGTTTGATGCAACGTGACTTCTCAGATGGTGTACGGGGATAAGAGGTTTATTCTGGGCGTAAGAAAGCCCTTTTGCAAAATTTACTCCAACAAGCAGTGCGCCTATAAGTCCCGGCGCGGCTGTTACAGCTACAGCGTCAATTTCGGACAGATCTGTTTTTGCGGCTTTGAGCGCTTCCTTAACTACCGCGTAAATGCTTTCGCAATGCCTTCTGGAGGCAATCTCAGGCACAACTCCGCCGTATATTATATGCTCCGGTACTTGAGAGGCAACTATATTTGACAGCACTTCCCTGCCGTCCTTAACAACTGCCGCGCCGGTGTCGTCGCAGGAGCTTTCAATTGCAAGTATGTTCATAACTAAATCCTTTTATTAAAAAAAAATGTGTAAATGGCGGCGTTTTCTTTTGGGTTAGAATAAAAATTCTTTCTTTCTCCCAAAAATTCAAACCCGGTTTTTTTATATAATGCTATGGCAGGGTAATTTGAAGCTCTGACCTCGAGCGTTATAAATTCGCAGTTTCTTTCTTTTGCCGAATTTACTATCCCGCTCAGCAGCAGAAATGCCGTTCCCTGCCTCCGGAATTCCTTTTTTACGGCAATATTGTTTATATAGAATTCTCCGGCAATATCTCTGCCGCTTATATATCCCGTTATATTATTGTTTTTTTTTGAAACCAGAAAAACGGAATCGGGAGCGTTAATTTCGCTTAAAATTGCGTTTTCGCTCCAAGGAGAAGAAAAAAATTCCTTTTCCATTTTTGCTATTTCGACTGCATCTTCCGATTTTGCAAAAGTTATATAATTACTCATCCCTTTGCCTCATACCAGGTTTTGCCTATCCCCGCGTCAACAGAGAGTTTAACGCTCAGATTTACGGCGTTTTCCATTTCATCCTTCAGTATTTCGGCGGCTCTCGGGGCAAGCATAGCGGGAGCTTCAATAATAAGCTCGTCGTGTACCTGCATAATGAGCTTTGCGTCCGGGAGTTCCTTTTGCAGCCTTTTATGAACCTTTACCATGGCTATTTTAATAATATCGGCGGCAGTTCCCTGAATAGGCATATTTCTTGCAACTCTCTCTCCGAAAGCTCTGAGCATAGCGTTTGACGAGGATAATTCCGGCAGATATCTGCGCCTGAAAAAGAGAGTTTCGGCGAAGCCTTGCTCTTTTGCTTTTTCAATGGAATTTTTCATATATCCGTCAACAGACGAATAGAGAGCTAAATAATTCTTTATAAACTGCTCGGCTTCTGCTCTGGAGGAATGAATGTCCTTTGCAAGCGAAAAAGCGCCTATGCCGTAAACAATGCCGAAATTAACGGCCTTTGACTTGCTTCTGAGTTCCGAAGTTACCTCATTTTCCGGTATATCGAATACTTTAGCGGCGGTAACGGTGTGAATATCAACGCCGTTATTAAAGCAGTCGATCATATTTTTGTCGTCAGATAGGGCCGCCAGAACTCTCAGTTCAATTTGAGAATAATCGGCGTCAATAAGCATAAACCCGTCGCGCGCCGTAAAAAATTTTCTGAATTCTCTTCCGAGCTGTGTTCTGACAGGTATATTCTGCAAATTTGGTTCTGTTGACGATAGTCTGCCGGTTCTGGTTTCGGTCTGATTGAAGGTGGAATGAATTCTGCCGTCATCGGATATAGTTTTGAGAAGTCCGTCGCAGTAGGTGGTTTTGAGCTTTGAATATGTGCGGTATTCAAGAATAAGCGAAACGATAGGATAGCTTTCAGCAAGGCTTTCAAGCACATCGGCGTTTGTTGAATAACCTGTTTTTGTTTTTTTCTTTGAAGGAAGTCCAAGCTTTTCAAATAATATAACT
>JAFLUL010000019.1 GCA_022508845.1 Oscillospiraceae bacterium
TGAAGGCAACTCTCGAAAGCTCGCTTTTGTCCGCCTTTTCCGATATATCCTGATGTTCAGATAAAAAACCTCTGTCGTTTATAAGCTGGCTCGTTTTAGTAGGAAGCTCCGTTTTGAGAGCATAGCTTTTCAGCTCCTCAAAAAGCGTATCTATTCGCTCGTTCGTTTTAGGAAGCGTTAAAAGCTCGCCGTCCGCAGTTACAGGCGAATCGGGAACAACGCTTTTTTCAACGTCAAAGGCATAGACCTCGCTTTTAACGATTTTCTGCTGATCCCCCTCGGCGATTATCTGCGCAAGGAGCCTTCCGGGAGCGTCAAGAACCGAATAAGGCAGATAATACTGCGCGGTTTTTCCCGTAAGCCTTATCTCGGGAGTTAGGCAGCGGCAGCCCGCGGGAGTTAAAAAAGCGAGCCTTATTTCATAGCTTAAATATGCGTCGTCAACCGTTATTTCAAGAGAGCGCGAATTGTTTTCGCCCTCAAAAATGTCCCTTTCAATTAGCTTAAGATCCATATTTTCCTCCCGTTACAACGCTGATTATCTGTTTTTTTGCACTCTCGTTTATCTGACCGTAGCCCACCTGCTTATTGAGATAGCTTAAAAGAGAAAAATATCCTCCGGAAGAATATGCCTCCTGCGCTCCCTTTTGAATCGTTGAACTGATTTTTTGCTTCATTCCCGAAAGATTTCCCGAAAATGAGCCGAGAAGAGAATAATCTCCGTATTTAGCAAGGGCAAGCGCTCTTTCGAGCTGATCGTTTTCCTTAAGCGAGCTTACGTCTATGCCCAGCATTTCAAGGGCGGAATAATCTCCGTAATCCGCAATTATTGCCGCCATTTTCAAAAGCTCGTTATATTTAAGGACCGAAGTGTTTATCCCCATAGAATTCAGATAAGAATAGTCGCCGTATTCAGCTGCCTGAACTGCCTTTTTGAGCTTATCCTGTTCTAAAAGCGAGCTTATGTTTATGCCGAGTTTTTTTAGATAGGAATAATCTCCGTATTCAGCTGCCTGAACCGCCTTTTTGAGCTCCTCCTGCTCCATACGGGAGCTTGCGTCTATTCCGAGCTCCTCAAGATAGGAATAATCTCCGTATTCGGCTGCCTGAACTGCTTTTTTGAGCTTTTCCTGATTCAAGATCGAGCTTATGTCTATGCCGAGAGCCTCAAGATAAGAATAGTCTCCGTATTTGGCGGCAGTTTCCGCTTTTTCAAGAAGATCGCTGTCCTTCAGCTTTGAGGCGTTTATTCCGAGGTCTTCAAGAATGGAATAGTCTCCCTGTTTTGCCGCTTCAAACGCAAGGCTCAGGTTATCCTTAAAGCGTCCGTAGTTTCTGTCCTCCAGCTTGTTTACAGCGTCAAGCGCGCTGTAAAGATTGTTCAGCTCAGCTTTTTTCCTGCTGTCGTTCAGCTGCTCAATTTCGATCGCCTTATCCGTAAGGGAGCTCATATAGCTGTTGTAGGCGGCGCTTGCAGCAGAGGCGGCATAGGAATTGCCGTAGCCTCCTGTTAAAGAGCTGGCAAGACCAAAGGTGTTTTCCGCCGAGAGAGAAGCGTTTTTAGTATACATTTCGCGATACTGATTATATAGCTTGTCGGAATTGATATCAAAATCGCTGTTTTGCTCAGAATAGTTAAGAATTTTATCCAGCAGCGCGCTGCTCATTATGCTCAATCCCTCGTCGGGAATATACTGATAGCTGCCCGAGGGAGTGAACGAGCTCTCTTCGTCCGGCTTTTCTTCCGAATTATCGGGCTCTCCGGTTTTATCAGGGCTTTGCGGCGTTGGTTCGGGAGAGGGCTTTTGGGGCGAGGGAGAGGGTGCAGGCGGAGAGGGGCTTTTCTGCTGCGAAGCAAGGCGCGCATCCGCCGCGGTCACCTGCCCGTCGCCGTTTAAATCGGCTGCCATATCCACCGCCATTTTTTTTACCGCCATTTTCATTATTTCATCCGATGTATATTTACTGCCCATTTTTATTCACCTCCGTTTGCTTTTTTATTGAATTTATTATAATTTCAAGTCTCTCAACGTCCGAAGAGAGCTTATATAAAAGGGCATAGATCCTCTGAGCGGAAATTTCCTCCGACGAAGAATTTTTGCCCGCAATAGAGTTATATGTCAAAACCGTTTACCTCCCCTGTTTTTTCTCTTATGACCCCGATGCTGTACAGAGTGAAATCTCCCTCTCCCGAAAGCCTTATTGAAAAGCTGCTGCATCTCGGAGTGTTAACAGGAACCGAAAAAGCTCCATTTTTTGCCTTTTTTATTTCGCAGAGCTTGATATATTTTTTTGAATTTCCGCATCTGAGCTCAGCCTTGAAGCGCGCTCCGTCCTGAAGCTCAACTCTGAATATGAGAGAGCGGATAATTCCCGTGCCGCTGTCCGCGCCAAGCTCTCCCGTTTCGGCATACCATAAAACCGGGTCAACATCGTCAAATCTGAAAACAAGCTCCCCGTCGTCCTCCCCGAAAAGATTTCTCGGCTCGTCGGCACAGTCCGGCTCTAAAAGAATAAAGTTATAAACATTTCCGCCGGGATTTATCCTGCACATCATAAAGACCGTTCCGTCAAGCGGGATAAAAAACCGAACGTTAAAATCGTCGTCCTCAATATGCCAAAGTCCCGTTTCGGTGTCGTAAACATAAATCCTTCGGATGCCGTCCTTTTTGGCGGCGAGGTAATATTTCCCGTTAAAGGAAACTGCCAGAGTGTCCGAAAAAAGATGGGTTGAAAATTCCTCCGAGATAACATATGGCAGAGCGCCGTCGTATACCGTAACTCCCGCAGAGCTTAAATAGAATATTTTTTCGTTGAGAACAACGCAGCTGTCACCGTGCCCCTTTTTAACTCCCCTTCCGGGCGTAACGCTGACCGTAAAATCCTGCGGAGTATAACCGCTAACTCTGATAATATAGTTCTCTTTGAAAAATATCAGGTCTCCGCCCGTTACCGCCGCGCCGGTGAATTCCCCGGGGCAGCCGAGACTTACAGTATAGCTGTCGGTTGAAATACCGTCATATTTATCCCAGAGAGTTGGATCGCCCAAAGCGGAGGAATAAATTTCATTAACAAACTCTCCGTTTTCGTTTTCTCCGAAACGGCATCCCCAGATCCTGTTGCCGTGTTCAAGAGCAAAGTCGAGAACCGGCATAACCTTTTTTACTATAACGATATGGTCGGTTATTACTTCATAAATGGGTCTTGCGTTTAAAAGCAGATAGCCTGTGCCCTTTTTTGCAACCTTTACCCCGTTATACGGAACGCCCGAAACAGTGAGGTTCAGCTTATCGCCAACCGCGGCATAGGCGTTTGCTCCCTCGTGAGAGAGCATAACAAAAACCTCGCATACCTCCGTCCAGCTGCCGTCAGTCCGCTTTTTGAGAATAAATCTCTCCTCAGATACATCGAGCCATAAATATCCCTCGCCCGCATCCTCAGGCTCCGTTGGAGACATAAGCCTAAAAGAAACCCCGGTTCGCTTTTCGTCAACATAATCAAATCTTGCTCCGATAAGAACGTGCTGAAAGGCAGCGTGCTTTACTTCGCTTACTCCGTCACCGTCCGTTATAATATATCTTCCGTCGGGAACAACGAAAAAATTTTTACCGAAGGGGATTATTTTTCGGGTTTTATAGGAGGAAAGAAGCGGCGCGCCCGCAACCTTAACGCCCTTATAATAAATATCGGATTCAGAGCAAAAGGTTACGGTATTGTTTACCGCCCCGGCGGCAGTTAAAGGCGAATCGGGATTGAGATTCAGCTCATATATCCTGCTTCCTGTTCCCTTATGGCCCAGAAAATATTTTTTCCGCGGACTTCTTACGCTCAGCAGAGGAAATTTATCGGAGCTTAAATTGAGCATACTGCTAAACGCGCCGGTTCTCACCTTCTGGAGATCCTCATAGCCGTAAAACGTGTTTATCAGTCCCTTTGAGCGGGTCAGTCCATTTAAAAACGGATATTTCATCTTTTACCTCCGTTAATATTTCAAATCCGTATTTTTATGGCAGTGAGTGCGGTTATAATATGACGCATACTGCTCCCAGGAAGAGTTAAAAAGCTGAGCGGAATTGTTATATCTGTTTATATCGCCCGAAACGGCGTCATTTTCCGCGCAGAGGGCTTTTATATATATATCGTCAAAAGGAAAATCCGCCAAAAGCCTCGTGTCGCCCGGAGTGTTTTCCGAATAACCGCTGAAATCTTCTTTGTTCCCCTCATAATTTGAGAAAATTTCAAGGCTTATCCTGCCGTCAAGCTCCGAAATTATCCTTCGTTTTTCGGTTATGTCGAGGGCGTTCGGATATAAGAGGTCAAACCTCTCAATAACTTCCTTCAGAGTCATTTTCAGCCTCCGTGAGAAACGGAATCAATATAGCTGTCCGCCGTTTTTTTCGCGCTGAAGGAGGCGTTAATAACCTCTGCAAAGCATTTAGGCAGAGTTACGCTCTCGCCCTTTTTAACCAGCATCCTGCGCCCGTTTACCGCAACATAGAGAGCGTCATCGTGTTTATTCTCCTTGGGAATAAACACGGTCTGAGTTTCTTCCGAATTATTAAGCTTTTCGTTTTTCATTTTTTCTCCTTTCTCCGAGGGGAGGGAAAGCCTTCCCCTCGGACACATAAAAAATTTAGTTTTCTTCCGCAGTCAACGAGAATTCCGAGCCGGATTCATAGCGGATCATATATTCCTCAAGCAGTCGCTTTGCAACCTTTGTTGCCTTCCAGCCAACGCTGCTTCTCTGGTTGAGAGGATCGTTGCCGTAGCCGCGCTGCTTAACGATATGCTCAAGTCCGCCGCCCTCAATATCAGTAACGCCGTAGGCATTTTCTCCGAGGAACATTGTGCAGAAAACCGCGCTGCCGTCCAAGCCCGCGCCTCTTCCGCAAATAACGGCTCCCGCAGGGGCTGTTGCAGAGCTGCCGAGGGTGATGGTTGAACCGCCGGATGAATTAACCGAAATCGCAGTTATTGTGTTTTCTTTTCCGTTAACGTAAACGGGAACGGGTGATGAAAAGCTCTGGGCAGTGAGAGTCTCGTTAACGTTTATGCTTGTTGACGCGCTATTAACGGCGGTGCGCACGGTGAGGCGGCTTATTCCGCTCTGAATTTCGGCAGGGCCGTATATTTTTGCCTCTGTGCTCTCAACAAAGCGAACTCCCGCAAGAGTGCCTATTTCGCCCTTGAGAATATTTTCGGGATTTGCATATTTTTGTATGCCTATCCACTGCTCTCCCGCCTCCTGCATAAGATCATAAGCAACATAAGGATGGATAATCGCAACATAAGAGCCGTTTATCTTCGGGGCGTTAACTGCCTTAAGCTCGGCGGCAGCCTTAAAAACATCCTTAACTCTAAGCCTGCAATCGGAGGTTATATCCGCTCTGGAGGTTATTTCCGTCTCCTTGCCGGCGGAAATCTTGGGAGCATACATAACATTTGTTCCGCCCACTATCTCGTTTCTTACAACGGTATCAAGCGTAAGTCCCGCCTGAGAAGCAAGCTCCTTTGTTGCTTCAACTATGGTGTTGTCAATGGCGGTAAGCTCAAGCATATCAGTCTGCTCAATATAATCGCCGTACTGATCAACAGTGCAGGAAACGGCAGAAACGCTGAGCTTATTTCCCGAGGGAGTAACGCCCTCGGTTATGGCGGTTAAGGCCTTGGGAAGTTTTGAAAACTTTCTGAACTCAACGGTCCTACCGCCGTGCTTCGGAATGGGTCGCTTCTGGCCGAACTGCTCGTGAACCAGGTTTGCTCCCGCAAGGGTTATAAGGGTCTTATCGTAAAACGTTTTCATTTCGGGTGAAAGCGCGTTTGCGTCTGTAACGCCGCCTGCTTCCATTGTGCCGGCGGTTGAATTTATAACGTCTCCCGCCGAAAAATGTGTTAAATCAATCTTTCTGAATTTCATCAATTTTCTCCTTTTTTCAGAATTTTATTTTTGCTCCGCGGCTCACTTCATCCAGTATTTTAAGGATGTCGTTCTTCGTAAGACTGTTAACATCCTTTCGGGAAAGCGACGACGCTCTGTCCAAAACAGAATTTTCCTGCACTCTCCCGCTTTGCCGCCTTACGCTGTCCGCGGTTTTTTTGCCCGCCGTAACAACGGCGTAGCGCAGAGCCGATCCGAGAATTTTTTCAAGATTGGCAGTTTCGTAGGCGCGCCGTACGCTCACACCCGCTTTAAGCAAATCTCTGAAATCCCCGTTATTTTTTAGCTCTCTTTTAAGATCAAAGCCCGGATATATCTCTTTGAGTTCTTCCCCGCTCTTTTCCCAGTCGTCAATAATTCTTTTAACTTCCGCGTTTTTGAGCTTTTCTCCCAGAGCCGTTTCAAGGCTTTGAAGCAGCCGATCCTCATTTTTCGGTGAAGAAGGCTCTTCCCCTTCGCTTTCTCCGCCGTCAGACGAAGGACTTTCCGTTTTTTTTGTATCGTAAGCCGATTTTTCGTCGGCGTCGGCTGTTCTTTCGTTTTCCGCCGATGAAGAGCTGTCGGAACTTAAAGCGGTATTCTCCGCCTGCGTCCCCGAAGCTTCCGTACCCGAGGTTTCCGCTCCCTCTCCCTCGGCAAAATGCTGCAAATCAAAATAATTTTTCAATCTGAATTCTCCTTCCGTTTCCTTATTGCGTTTAGATTTTAGAGTTAAGAGTTTAGAAAAGGAACCTGCTGTTCGCATTTTAACTATGATCCAAAAATCACTTGCGATCTTTTCGAATCTGAATTCTGATAGCTAAACTCTGAACTCTTTTAATTCCAAATTGCGTTTTCCGAATTCCGAATTGTTTTACAGCGAATATCACCAATCGCAATAAACATATTCGGGATACTTCTCTTCAATAGCCTTGAATCCCGCCATAACGGTTTCAACGGTGTTTTTCAGCAAAATTTCTTTCAGCTTGTCCGAATCCGTTTCAAGCCTTATATGCACCTCTCCGTCGCATACGTTTATTCTCGTGCTCTTCGCAATATTTTCATCCGTAAGCTCCTGACTTCGCTCGGCAAGCGCCATACACAGCGCCGAAATTCCCGCGCAAACGATATCTCCGCCGCTTTTTGCAAACCCCGAATGACCCTCGCAGTCAAAAAGCCATCCGTCGTTAAGCTGCTTTACTGTTATTTTTGTCACGGCGAAACATCAGTCCTTTTGGCAAGAAGTACGTTGTTTTCAAGCATACGCCTCAGAGTGCTGCTGCTGAGATCATTGTATTCTCCCTGCCCCTCTTCCCTGATATATCCCGCTTTCCTTCCGTTTTCGGCAATGATATTCATAATTTTTTCCTTGTTTTCAATGTCGATAAGCTGAAGGCACGCAAGCGACTGCACACTCTTTGCGGGATCAAAGAAGCCAAGCTGATAAAAGTTCAGAGCGTCGTTATTCTGCGCCGAGCGAGAAAAGGCGTTTTGTTTATGGGTTTTAATGCTCATATCAAAAACAGGCACCCTGCCTTCAAGCTCCAATCCGAAGTCATTTTCGCTTTCAGTTGGCAGCAAAGCGGAATTATCATAGGAGGTATAATCCCATTCTCCGTTTGCGCCGAGGATTCTCATGCTTCTCGGGACAGTATAAAACTGGCGGATAAGCTCAACCGTTAATTCGCAAACGCGGGAAAAAGCCCTGTAGCTTGCCGAAATCATATCGCGCGAGAGCTTGCTGCCCGCCTCCTGCAAAGCGGATATCGCCGTTCCGGACGTAACTCCGCCGGTGGTGCCGCCAGATGAAAAATCGCGGTTGCCGCTCGTTTCCTTTAATTCGGCTATTTTGTTGTTCAGAACCGTAATATAAACTCCGGAGAGAGGAATTGAGGAGATCTCTCTTATGGAATCCTCTCCGAGAGATGAGCCGCTAACATGGACAAAATCCTTTGAGAGATCGGCAAACTCCTTTTCGTTTACTGCGCCTTCGCTTCTGGTAAAATAACGCCGTCTTGCGCCGAGGCGCGCGTTTTTCAGGATCTCGTTTCCGAGAATGTCTATCTCCTCCTGAGCGTCTTTCATAATATCAATAAAGCCAAAGCCCACGGGAGTTCCCTCCTCCTTAAAGAGCGGGTCAAAAACAAACGGATAAAGGCCGTGGTCATACCATCCGCGATGCCTCATAGCGCCGTCGTTTTCGGAGGCGTAAAGCACCGTATCGCCAACGAATTTAACATAGTGGAGCACCGTTCTGCCGTCTATGTTTTTCTTATAATACCAGTCAACAACCGTGCTTTTATCCGAGGTGTCAACGGAATAATCATAAACATAGCTCTTTATTTCATTATCGTTTCCGCCGAGCTTTCCCTCCAAAAACGGATACTGCTCCAAAAGCAGATCGTTATCCTGAAGCTGAAGGCAGAAAACGTTGCGGCTCTTCTGAATATCCCTTATGCCCGGTTCCCAGAAAATATTGAAAATATCCGTTACGTTTATATCAACGTCTCCAAGCCCCGAAGCGGCTTTGGGATTCCATAAAACGCTGTAAACCGCGGTTCCGGTTTTGAGCTTATTGAAAGCAGCGTCAGAATAAACGTCGGTAAAATTACAGCGCTCCAAAATAACGGGCAAAACGCTTGTTAACGCCTCTGCCGCCCGCGAATCGGATTTCTCCCGCGGGAGAACCGTGCATTCGGGAACAGAATCCATAAAATCCGCGTGTTTGTTTATTATGGAGTTAAAAAGCCACGCCGACGCCTTGGTTTCGCCGTTTTTTTCTTTTCTTAGCTGCTCCCAGTGTCTTAATCTGAACCACTGCTCATTTTCCTCAATGCGCTTTTCGAGCTTTGCTTTGGCGGCGCGGTATTTATTAAGCGTTTCGGCGGCGGCTCTTATTTCATCCTTGCCGATATAAAGCCCCTCGGCGGATTTATTCTCCTTTTTTTCTTCACTTTCGGCAAAAACCGAAAAATTGTTTATATTTTTTTTCATACATACCTCTTAATAAGAAAAATTATTGTATCTTTTGGAATTAAGCTCGAGAGGATCGTCGGGAATTATCTGCGCCGCCAACGCTCTTTTCGGAGATATGGGGCGGGACATACAGAAATATCTGAATGAATCCGCAAAATGATCCTCCTGCTCTGTATTAAGATCCTCGGGATTTGTTTCGGAAAACTGCAAAAGCGGCAGGGTTCTCAGAGCTGCTCTGCAGGAATTAAAAAAATAAACCATCGGATAGCCCTCTTCATCAAAGCTCAGTCGGTAATGACACTGCATCCATCCCGAAATGCGCTTATTATCTCCTTTTTCAAAATATATCCCGTGTCTGTCCGCAAAGTCGATAATCGCGTCTCCGCGCGAGCGATCCCATATGCTCGGGTCGGCAACCCCGGTTATCCTCTTTCCTCTGAGCCACCTGTGCTCAGTTTCAAGCCTTTTTATCTCCGAAAAAATTTTATCGGGGTGCCATTTCACCCCCTCGTTCGGGGTGCCCGTACAGCCGTAGAGCTGCAAAATGAGATAGGCTCTTGAATCGTAGTCAACCGCCCACCAATCGCAAGAAAAGGGCTTTGCAAAGCCGAAGTCAAAGCTCCTTATTATATTCCAGCCCTCGGGCACCTCAAACGGTTCTATAACGTGGGTAAAGCGACGGTCGATATAACGGCTCGGATCATTCTTGAATTCTTCAAAAAACTGCCCCTCAAAAATATTCCAGTCCCCCTCGAGCCACGCCTTTCTGAGCTTCGGCGGAAGAGCCTTAAGCTGGTTTATATAGTCGGGGTCGCTTTCAAGCAGTGCGCTGTTGTCGGTAACAAGGCTCTGTATAAAAGAATAGTCCTCTGCACGCTCATTCTCGTTATACGCCCTGTCTATAAACAGTCTTTTAACAAAGGTATGCCCTATTCCGCCGGGGTTGCAGGTGAGATAAACGCGCTTGGGGAAGCTGTTAACTCCGCGAACGCAGGCCTTGAACTTCATAAACTGTTCTTCTGTAAACTGCGTTGCTTCGTCAATAAACAACACGTCCGTTTCCGTTCCCTGATACTTATCCATATCCGAATCGTTCTGACAGTGACGGAACATTATAACAGAGGAATTGGGGAAGATAAATTCCTTCGTTGTGTCCCTATACACGGCAAAGTCTCCTAAAAGCGTTCTCATAGGCGAAATATGATTTGCCCTGAGCTCGGGATATGTTTTTCTCACTATCATTATTTTTATCCCCGGATACCTGAACGCCAGCAGAACGGACTTCACTCTCACCGCCCAGCTCTTCCCGCCGCCTCTCGCCCCTCCGAACGCTATATAGCGGTGGGAGTCCTTCAAAAACAGCTCCTGCCTGGGGTTAGGCCTTTGCAATTTCAGTTCCTTCATTTTTTCCTCCCTATTCGGATAACTCAAGAATTTCGTCGTCAAAGGCAATGTGGAGCGTATCCTTTTCGCAGTCGTCCGTTTTTTGAAGAGAAAGAGAAATATTAACAGTTTCTTTAAGAATAGAGCAAAGCTCTTTTATGCTTTTTAGATCGTTCTCCTCTTTGTTCTTAGCCTGCTTTTTAATAAACGCGTAAACCTGACGGCTTATTAAATCGGTGCTGCTGTTAAGGTAAAACGTCCTGTCTCGCTTTTTTCTTTTTTCTTCCATAAATATTTCTTCTTTCAAAAAAAATACAGCCGCCGCTTTTCTCGCGGTGACTGTATATTACCATTTTTGCCTTTTTCGGTTCTCCCCGAAAACGGCATTTTTTAAAAATTTTCAAAAAATTTTTTTCAGCCGAAAATTTCTTTTATGAGCTTCTCCGAATACTGTCCGAGGGCTTCAAAATCCATAGCCGAAACATAGTATTTTTCAAGCTCGTCGTGAAGGGCCTTTGCCTCCTTCTGCTTAAAAAGAGCCTCTTCTATCATTTCGTTATAGGCTTTTCTCGTAAAGCTCAGGCGGTTTTTATGAAGGCGCATTTCATTTTTTATTAAAAAGCGCGAGCATTGAACGCTCTTTGCAGTTTCGCTCTGAAAGGCGTGAAAGCGGTTGGAAGTAAATATACCGAGGCTCAGCTCGGGGATGATAATGTGATCCGCCTTCGTATCGGGAGACATAGGACACAAACACTTTATAACGTCGTACCCGCGCCCTGCCGCCGCCTGAGAGAGAGCCTCGATTATAATGCCGGAGGGCAGAGACGTGTCGTCGTGAAGAATAATTTTTCGCTCGGCAAGGCTGTTTGCGGTATCGTGAAAAACGCTCACTCCCTCGGGAGTTACAGCGCTTAAAAACCGCCTTTTTATTTTCCCCTTCTCCCCGGAGCCTTCGCCGAATTCGCGCGATGCAAGATGAGAAATAAAACTTTCGGTTTTTTCAAGATCAAGCGCTCCTGCGGCGATCTTAACTATATCCATAAGCGCCCCTCCGGCAGCATTGAGAAAGCGGGTGCATTCGGCGTGTTTATTTTTATTTTCCCTTGTAAGCCTTATTATCTCTGCCGAATTTTTTCTGAGGCTTCCGTCATCTCTGAACGCCCCGAGATCAACTATCTCCTCGCTCACCCCCGGATAAACCGGCTCAAGAACGTGAGGCGAGGTTCCGTCCGCAATGCTGATTTTAAGGGACGGCAATATAACGCCGTCAAGTGAATTCGGGTCGGATGAGCAGTATATTCTCTCGCAGAAATACCCTCTTTTGTCCGCTTCGGCGGCAATTTTTTTCATAAGCGAAGATTTTCCCGTTCCGGGGCCGCCCTTTATTATATACAGCCGCCAACCTTTTTCAGCGTCGTAAAGCTCGTCAAAGAGGGAGTAAAATCCTCCGGGCGTGTTCGCGCCCAAAAAGAATGATACTCCCCCTGAAATATTATCTTTATTTATCATATGGTTTCCTCCGTTTCACTTATTCGGTCTATATTATTCATTCCCGAAAAAAATGTGAATCGGAGCTGATCTTTATTATTAAATTACATAATCGTTTCCGTCGTCGGTACCTATGAGGTCTGCAAGCGAAACCGAATCAAAAAAATCGTTAGTTATCTTGTTAAACCTCTCCCACATATCTAAGGTTCTGCAGCGCGAGGCTCTGGGGCAGACGTGGTTTTCATCCTCAAGACATTGAACGGGAGCAAGAGTTCCCTCGGTGAGCCTCAGGATATCCCCGATCCTGTAATCCTCCGGAGGGCGGTTGAGCCTGTAACCTCCGCCTTTGCCGTGAAGTCCGTCAACTACCTTCTGTTTTGTGAGAAGAGGCATAATTTTTTCAATGTATTTAAGCGAAAGCTCCTGACGTTCTGCTATATCCTTCATAGGGATATATTCCCCGTTTGAATGCTCCGCGAGGTCAGCCAGAACTCTTAAAACGTATCTTCCCCTTGTTGATATCATCATAAAACATCACCCTAAATAATTATCAACTCTGATAATAAGATAATTAAAAATTTAATCGGAACTTGTTTTTATTCGGAATTAGGAATTTCGGGAAAACTCAAGCGATTTTGATTATATAATTATAATTCTAAAATTCCATCATCCAACGGAAATATCGGGCTGAATTTTACTGTCAAATTATGAATTTAATATATGCGAATCGGATCAGCTCCGCCCGAGCTAAACTATTGTTCCTCCGCCGAGCACAGTATCTCCGTCATATAAAACGGCGGCCTGTCCTCTTGTTACGGCGCGCTGAGGAGAGTCAAATTTGATTTTCAGAGTATCGCTGTCGGTCTGAACCACCGTTGCGCTTTGTTCGGTATGCCTGTATCTGATTTTCGCTTTGACCTTTATAGGCTCTTCTATGCTGTCAACGGCGGTTAAGTTTATGTCCCGGACAGTAACGGTGTCCGTAAAAAGTCCTTCGCCGTGAGTTAAGGTCACGGTATTATTCTGCGGGTCTATTTTTGTTACAAACAGCGGCGCGCTGCTTGCAATTCCAAGCCCCTTGCGCTGCCCCACGGTATAGTGGATAATGCCCTTATGCTCACCTAATATTTTGCCGCTGCCGTCAATAAAATAGCCCGGCTCGGATTTTTTACCCGAATATTTTTCAATAACCGAGGCGTAATCGCCGTTCGGAACAAAGCATATATCCTGACTGTCGGGCTTAAAAGAGTTTATAAAGCCGTTTTTCTCCGCAATCGCCCTTACTTGCGCCTTTGTTAGCCCGCCTAACGGAAAGAGCGTGTGGGAGAGCTGCTCTTTTGAGAGCATATACAGAACATACGACTGATCCTTTGACTGATCGACCGCCTTTTTTAAAACAAGCCTGCCGTTCTGCTCCTCAATTCTCGCATAGTGTCCCGAAACGATCTTTTCGCAGCCAAGAAGCATTGCCCTGTCATAGAGCTTCTCAAATTTCATATACCTGTTGCAGTCTATACAGGGGTTGGGCGTTGCCCCGTCAAAATAGGAGTCAACAAACTTTTTTATTATCTTTTCGCCGAAATCGCTTGAAAAATTAAAAACGTAATAGGGCATTCCGAGGCTGTAGGCAACGCTTCTCGCGTCCTCAACGTCGTTTAAGGAGCAGCAGGTTCTGGAATTTATTCCAACATCCTCGTTGTTATAAAGCCGCATAGTACAGCCAACGCAGTCATAACCCATTTCTTTTGCGAGCAGCGCGGCAACCGAAGAATCAACTCCGCCGCTCATAGCTATTAAAGCTTTCATCATCCCAGCCTCAGCATTTCGTCAATGCAGCGTCTTGCCTTTGCCATAGTTTCCTCGCTAAGGGTGATCTCCTCGCCTGAAGTCCCATTTACGCAGTTTAATACGTCAACAAGCGTTGTTGCGCGCATATTATGGCACACGCAGTCCTTTGAAACGGGATAAAAGCTTTTATCGGGACAGGCAAACTGCAAATGCTGAATAATGCTGTTCTCGGTGCCTATCAAAAATTCCTTGTGTTCGCTCTTTTCGGCGTAGGCCATAATGCCGGTGGTGGAACCGAGAAAATCGGCAAGAGCAGCAACTCTCGGATGACACTCGGGGTGCATAAGAATTAAAGCATCGGGGTGAGCCGCCTTTGCCGCCTCAACATCCTTTACGCTTATTCTCAGGTGAGTTGGGCAGCCTCCGCGAACAAAGGCAAACTGCTTTTCGGGTATCTGACTTTTAACAAAATCGCCCAGGTTGCAGTCGGGCACAAAAAGAATTTTATCGTTATCTATATTTTTTATAATCTTGACCGCCGAAGAGGAGGTAACGCAAACGTCACACTCGGTTTTAAGGTCGGTGGTCGTATTGATATAGCAAACGGTTGTATAACCCGGATATGTTTCTTTGAGGGCGATAAGCTCGTCCTTTTCTATCTGCTCCGCCATCGGGCAGCCGGCAATGGGGCTTGATAAGATAACCTTTTTCTGAGGGGACAGCAGCTTGCAGGTTTCAGCCATAAAACGCACTCCGCACATTATAACCGTTTCCGCGTCTCCTTTTGCCGCCTGCTCGGAAAGCCCGAATGAATCGCCAACAAAGTCCGCAACCTCGCAGATATCTCTTGTCATATACGCGTGAGCCAGCACGCATATATTCTTTTCCTTTTTTAAGCGGATTATTTCGTCCTGTATTTCTCTTGTAGTCATATAAAAAACTCCGTTTTTCTGCTCACTTCGTGAGCGGGATATGGGATACAGTTGCTTACGCTCCCTTGGGATGGGGAATTGTGGGATGTGGGATATTATAATTATAATTTGATATTTCCGTAAATGCTGAAAAATAAATAATGATTATATAATAAAAATCGCCTGCGATTTTTCCGACCCCTCATACCCCATCCCGCGAACAAAGCAAGCTTTAGATCTCACAATGCTCGCAGTCGTGTTCGTCGGGGAAAAGCGCGGGATCATATTCTATGCCGTTTTTATCATAATAATCCTTGAGCGCGGCCTTTATAACCTCCTCGGCAAGAACTGAGCAGTGTATTTTATGAGTGGGAAGACCGTCAAGCGCCTCAACAACGGCGCGGTTTGTAAGTTCCAGAACCTTTTCAACGGGCTGTCCTTTTATAAGCTCGGTCGCCATTGAAGCGGATGCTATCGCGCTGCCGCAGCCGAAGGTTTCAAACTTAATATCCGAAACTATGCCGTCCTGAACCTTAATATAAAACTTCATTATATCTCCGCATTTGGCGTTGCCAACCTCTCCTATGCCGTCGGCGTCCTCAATTATTCCAACGTTTCTGGGATTGCGGAAATGATCCATAACCTTTTCGCTGTATAATGCCATAATATTTACCTCACTTTGTAATAAATTGCTGCTTACCGCTCATAAGGTCTCTCCAAACGGGGCTCATACCGCGTAGCAGCCTGACCGTATCCTTAACAGTCTCAATAATATATTTTGCCTCTTCTTCATTAAGATTTTCGTCTATTGAAAGGCGAAGCGATCCGTGGGCTATCTCGTGCGGACGGCCTATTGCCAGAAGAACATGGCTCGGATCCAGCGAGCCGGAAGTGCAGGCGGAGCCTGAGGAAGCGCTTATGCCTTTATCGTCAAGCAGAAGGAGTATGCTCTCGCCCTCTATGCCCTCAAAGCAGAAATTCACATTCCCGGGCAGCCTTTTTTCTCTGTCGCCGTTTAATATGCCGTGGGGTATCTCTGAAAGCCCGTCAATAAGAATATCTCTTATTTTTTTAATTTTTTCCGCATTTTCGTCCATATGGGCAACCGCGTCCTTGAACGCCGCCGCCATACCTGCAATAGCGGGTATATTTTCAGTTCCCGCGCGCTTGCCTCTCTCCTGCGCTCCGCCCTCAATTATGGAGTAGAGCAATATGCCCTTTCTGCAATAGAGCGCGCCAACGCCCTTGGGGCCGTGGAACTTGTGGGCCGAGATGCTGAGCATATCAATGTTCATATCTTTAACGTCTATCGCTATATGCCCGGCCGCCTGAACCGCGTCGGTGTGGAAAATAACCTTTTTCTCCCTGCATATTGCACCTATTTCCTTTATCGGCTGAATGGTGCCTATCTCGTTATTGGCAAACATAACCGTAACAAGGCAGGTATCCTCCCTTATGGCATCTTTAACCTGCTCAGGAAAAATAATTCCGTTTTCGTGAACGTCCAAAAGAGTTATCTCATAGCCCTCTTTTTGAAGCTTGTTCAGCGTATGCAAAACCGCATGATGCTCAAATGCAGTTGAAATTATGTGCTTTTTTCCCTTTTTTGCTCCGAGCCTTGCGGCGGTAACAATGGCCTGATTGTCCGCCTCGCTTCCGCCGGAGGTAAAGGTTATCTCCTTAGGCTCGGCGTTTATGCATTTTGCAACGTCCTCTCTCGCCGCCCAGAGAGCCTCGTTTGCCCTCTGACCTATGGAATGAAGCGAAGAGGGATTGCCGTAATTCTCTCTGAAATACGGAAGCATCGCGTTAAGCGCAGCTTCGCTCATTTTTGTTGTTGCCGCGTTATCGGCATATATATTCATAAATAACACTTCCTTCAATGCTATTATAGCCCTTATGCAAGCATTTATTTACCCCCTATGTTGGTGGGTAGATTATATATTAGCACCCGTATGGAGAATTGTCAACAGAGTTTACAAAAATTTTCTTGCAAATTTTCTCTTATTATGATAAAGTAAAAATAAAGAAAATATCGGAGGAAATATAAATGAAAAAAATCGTGTCATTGATCCTTTGCTTTACGCTCCTTCTTCCCGTGGCAGTTCTTCCGGCGTTTGCAGCAGAAACAAACAGCGGCGAAGCAAGCGGCAGCGTTAGCACGGCGGCCTCTCTCGAGAGCGCATTTGCAGAGGGCGAAAACAGCCTTATAATTTTCGTAACGGGCATAGGGCAGAGCTTTTCGTATCTGTTCGATAAAACCTACACCCAGCCCGGCGCGTTCGAAAACGGAACTCTTCAGGACTATGAAAACTGGGCGCCGCTCATTGCAGAGGGAAAATACCTTGCCCGTTGGAATCTGTTTTCAACATATCTCGATGAGGCTTTTGATAAGTCCGAAACAAAGTCCGCAATAGCAAAGCTTGTTTTGCAGATCATTTCAATGCTTTTGTTTAGAAAGAACACCGTTGAAAAAGATGATGTCCGCACCGTTATATCAAACCTCTTTGCGTTTAACCTTGTTGACGAAAACGGCAACTCAAACGAACGCGTTGTAACCCCGCGCTATGCCTGCGCTCTCTCAGAATATCCCGGAGTTACCGAAAACGGAAAATTCCGCAGCGAAGCAAAGGATCGTTTTTACGGTTCCATCCCCTGCGCTGATATAGCAAGAGAAAAGCTCGGCGAAAACTATGAAGATTACCTTTACTGCTTTAACTATAACGCCTTCTCCTACACCTCTAAGAACGTAAACGATCTGCATTCTTTCATCGAAACCGTTCTCGAAAACAATAAGGTGGGAGCCGAAAAGGTGGTTCTTGTTCCTATGAGTATGGGCGCGTCCGTAGTAAGCGCGTATCTTGCGGCTTATCCCAACGTTTCCGATAACCATGTTCGCAGGGTTGTAAGCATTGTAGGTGCGTGGAACGGCTCCGATGTCGCTTTGGATCTCATAACTCAGAACTATGCCGATAATTCCGCAGACCTTCTCTATAACGGCATAATAGCCGATCTTGTAGGCGAGCCCTGGGGATATCTTGTAAACTTCGCTCTTCGTCTGTTTTCAAAGACCGCTCTTCGCTCCTTTATAGACGATGCTCTCGGAGTGTTCGTTGACGTTATGTTCCTCCACACTCCCTCCCTTATCGCCCTCATTCCCGACTATGGCTACGAACAGGTTCGCCCGATGATAACCAGCGAGGCGGTTCTGAAAGAGGCGGATGAATACGGCCTTAAAACTCAGCCCACCCTCAAATCCCGCCTTGAGGCTCTTGAAGAGCAGGGCGTTACATTCTCCTTCATTTCGGGCTACGGTCTGCCTTTCGGAGCGCAAACTTCCGACTATAACGTTTTCGGATTTATGCACAGCGCAGAGCTCACAAACGGCGATGAGGTTATAAACATAAGCTCAACCTCCCCCGGAACCGAATTTGTTCCCTACAGCGAAACGTTTTCCGACACCGAAGGCAGAGTTCTCTCCCCTGAAGGCTCAATTGATATAGCAAACACCTATTATAAAGACAGCAGTTGGTATTTCTATCAGCAGAAGCACGAGCTTGAATACAACAACACTGCTCTCTCCCTTGCCATCAATCTTGCATTGGGAAGCATAAAAACCGTTTCCGACTGCGACAACCTCGAAGAGGACGGAGTTTATTATCCGCAGTTCAACGGCGCAAGAAACATCAGGAGCCTTAAAAACACCTACATTCCGGAATATGAGGCATATATCGCTTCAGGCGGACAGGTTACAGACCGGCAAGCAGCCGTTTACGAAGCAGCAAAGGCTATGATGAACAGCACCGTAAACGACTTCTCATCCGACAATGCCGTTATCGCAGATTTCTTCAGCGTACTTGTTGACCTCGGCATTGAAAAAGCCCCCTCCTCCTCTTCCGGCTTCAACAAATTCTTAAACACAATGTTTAAATCGGGCAATTCATTTATGAACTGCGTTTTCGGCTCCAAGGGCTTCCTTGATTTTACAAAATGATCCCATAAAGCGCCAAACGCCATCGCATTAAAAGTGCGATGGCGTTTTATTATTTCTACAAATTTATATATAAACAAAAAACCCGCTCGGCTTTTTGACCGTGCGGGTAAATTTGAAAATCAAACTTATTTGAGTTCGACCTTTGCGCCTGCCTCTTCGAGCTTGGCCTTGATTTCCTCGGCCTCGTCCTTGGAGATAGCTTCTTTAAGAGTTGTGGGAGCGCCTTCAACAGCAGCTTTAGCCTCAGCAAGGCCAAGACCGGTGATGGTGCGAACAACCTTGATAACAGCGAGTTTGTTGTCGCCGAATCCGGCAAGAACAACGTCAAACTCGGTTTTCTCCTCAACGGGAGCAGCTTCTGCGGCGGGACCTGCAGCAACAACAGCAGCAGCAGCGGAAACGCCGAATCTTTCTTCAACTTCTTTTACAAGCTCCGCAAGCTCAAGAACTGAGAGAGCGGCAACTTCATCAACAATAGCAGTAATTTTTTCGGATGCCATTTTTAATTTCCTCCAATTATTAGTTTAATTTCATAAATAATATTTGTGCCGATTATTCGGCTGCGCTCTCCTCTGCGGGAGCTTCGGCGGGAGCCTCTGCGGTCTCCTCTGCGGGAGCTTCTGCTCCTTCACCCTGCTTATCTATAATAGCCTGAATAGCTCTTGCGAAAGAGGCCATCGGGGCAGCAAATACATAAGCAACGTTTGTAAGGAGCTGTTCCTTTGAAGGAAGCTTAGCAAGCTCCTCTATTTTTTCAAGAGAAATTATCTCTCCGTCAATGAAGCCTGTTTTAACCGAGAAATTATCGTGACCCTCAGCAAACTTTGAAAGGATCTTCGCGGCAGCAACATAATCTTCACTGCTGGTTGCAATGGCGGTTGTTCCGTTGAGCTTGTCGTCCATTGCTGAAAGCGCGGTACCGTCAACAGCGAGACGGATAAGAGTGTTCTTTGCAACTGTATACTGAACACCTGCTTCTCTGAGCTCTTTACGAAGCTTGGTATCGTCCTCAACTGTAATACCCTTATAGTCAACGATTACACCTGCAACGGCAGCTTCGATCCTCTCCTTAAGAGCGGCAACTATGGCTTTCTTTTCTTCTAATACCTTAGCACTTGGCAAACTGTTTCACCTGCCTTTTAATTTTTTACCGAAAACACCTTAAAAGCATTTTCTAAAACTAAAAACCCTTTCGCCTGTTTGAGGCAAAAGGGCATAAAATCATTGATTTTTGCTCATTTCCTCGGCAGGCGGAAAAATCCTTATGCAATAAGCACCTGCTGTCTTAAGAACAGCAATATGAATATTATCACAACAAATTCAATTTGTCAAGATATTTTTAAATTTCTTATTCTTCTGCGCTTGCAAGAACCTTATTGGGATTGATCTTAATGCCGATACCCATAGTGGAGGCAACCGCACAGGAGCGGATATACTGACCCTTTGCAGCGGCGGGCTTAGCCTTGATGATGGCGTCTATAAGAGCAGCATAGTTCTCATAGAGCTTCTCGGTTCCGAAGGAGGCCTTGCCGATGGGGCAGTGGATAATGTTTGTTTTATCAAGACGGTACTCAATTTTACCGGCCTTAGCTTCGTTAACAGCCTTGGCAACATCGGGAGTAACGGTACCTGCCTTGGGAGAGGGCATAAGTCCGCGCGGACCTAAGATTTTACCGAGACGGCCAACAAGACCCATCATATTGGGAGCGGCGATGCAAACGTCAAAATCCATAAAGCCTTCGCCCTGAATTCTTGCAACGAGATCTTCCGCGCCAACGATCTCCGCACCGGCTGCTGCTGCGGCGTCGGCCTCAGCGCCCTTTGCGAAAACGCAAACTCTTACATTTTTACCTGTGCCGTTCGGAAGAACAACAGCGCCTCTTACCTGCTGGTCAGCGTGACGGGAGTCAACGCCAAGGCGAACGTGTACTTCAACGGTCTCATCAAATTTAGCCTTTGCGGTCTTGCAAACAAGATCGAGAGCCTCGGTGGACTCATAAAGCTTTGAGCGGTCAACGAGCTTAGCGCTGTCAACATATTTTTTTCCGTGTTTCATCTTTCCTTACCTCCCGCTCAGTCTGTTACCGTAATGCCCATGCTGCGTGCGGTTCCGGCTATCATACTCATAGCGGCTTCAACGCTGCCTGCGTTAAGGTCGGGCATCTTCTGTTCGGCAATTTTTCTTATTTGCTCCGTTGTTATGGAAGCAACCTTGTTTCTGTTCGGAACGCCGGATGCTTTCTCAATTCCGCAAGCCTTCTTGATGAGAACGGCTGCGGGGGGAGTTTTGGTGATAAAGGAGAAGGAACGGTCGGCGTATACAGTGATAACAACGGGGATTATAAGTCCCATATCGTTCTTGGTTCTCTCATTGAATTCCTTTGTGAAAGCCATAATGTTAACGCCGTGCTGACCGAGAGCCGGTCCAACAGGGGGAGAGGGAGTTGCCTTTCCCGCGGGGATCTGAAGCTTGATTAAGCCTACAACTTTTTGTGCCATAACTGCACCTCCAAAAAAATGTGGTAGTGGCGGGAACATAAAAGATTTATTCCCTCCCACGGCGCCGGAGGGCGCCATAACAGACCGTAAACGGTCACATTACCATAAATTAAATTTAATCAACTGCACTCTCGACCTGATCGAGACCCAGTTCAAGCGGTGTATCTCTTCCCATCATAGAGATAATAACGCGCACGGTATCGTTTTCAACGTCAATTTTGTCAACAATACCCGAAAATCCGTCAAACGATCCGTGGATGATGGTAACGAGATCGCCCACTTCATAGTTAACGCTTATGCTGCGTTTTTCAACTCCGAGCTTATAAACCTCTTCTTCCGTTAACGGAACAGGTCTGCCGTCGGGACCTACAAAGCCGGTAACGCCCCTTGTGTTGCGTATAATATACCAGATCTCGTCGGTCATTCTGTTTTCGTCCGCCTTTTCATTATAGGAAACGGCGAGCTTAACAAGAACATAGCCCGGGAAAATTTTGCGCTCAACCTCGCGCTTTTTTTCGTCCTTTATTTCGGTCACGGTCTCCGTTGGAACACAGACTTCAACTATCTGATCGTGAAGACCTCTGTTTTCAACAACCTTTTTAATGTTGTCAGCAACCTTGTTCTCATATCCTGAATATGTGTGAACAACGTACCATTTATAATCTTCAATAACCATTATAATTGCCCCCGTGACTGCCTGAGCGGATTAGTTTTCATCTGATGACTCTTCGCTTACGGCATCAGTATTCTCGCCTTCGGCCTCATCAGAGCTTGTTTCGTCAGAGCTTGTTTCTTCGCCTTCGGTATTCTCGGCGTCGCTTCCTTTTTCGTCTTCGCCGGTTGTTTTTTCATCGGCGCTGGTGGTTTTTTCATCGGCGCTGGTGCTCTTTTCATCCGCCGGTTCGGTGGTTGAATAAGCTGAGCCGAGATTTTCGGCAAGGTCTTCTCCAAGGCTGAACAGAGCGTTTAAGCCTCTGTCAAACCCGAATATAACCAATCCTACAACAACGATAGACGCAAGAACAATAGCGCTGGACTTGAGAACCTGTGCGCGTGCAGGCCAGACTATCTTTTTAACAGTTCCGGTAAAATCCTTCCAAAACTTCTTCACAGAATTACCGGTTCTGGAAAAGAACGTACCGTCTTTTTTCGGTTTGGACTGCTTGATCCTTTCCTGCTTTGCCTTTTTAGCGGCTTTTTGAGCCTCTTTTTCGGCCTTCAGGATATCCTTATCGGTATCTGCCATGTTTTCCATCCTTTCAATGAAAGCGGTTTTTCTGCCGCTGTCTTACTTGGTTTCTCTGTGGAGAGTGTGTTTTCTGCAGAATCTGCAGTATTTTTTCATTTCAAGTCTGTCGGGTGTGTTCTTTTTGTTTTTCATTGTGTTGTAATTGCGTTGCTTGCATTCTGTGCATGCAAGAGTGACTTTTACTCTCATATCGGCACCTCCGTTTTTATTGTTGCCTCCCTCATTACTGCGCGTCATTGAATTTACGCGTAAAAAGCAGAGCAAAAAAATAAACCCTGCAAAGAGGTAGAATAACTATACCACAATGCATAAGGGTTGTCAAGCATTTTTTTTATTTTAGAGTTAAGAGCTTAAAGAGTTAAGAATTCAGATAACTGACCTGCGATTCGGTATTTTAAATATAATTCAAAAATCTAAACAATGGTTTTTAACTCTAAGCTCTCTCGATAAGAAACCTTCGTCCTGCTCAAACAAACGCAAATCCGTTTATAGCCTTTTTATAAACCGAAACGCTCAATTCGTGCAGCTTTTCGCCGAGGGAAGCATATTTTTCGTTATTCTTCTCACCGCACAGCACGGCAAACTGCTTGCCTACGGCTCTGCCTATATTTTCGCTGTCCCTAAGTGCAAGATAATAAAACGAAAACGCACCGGAACGGGCTAAGAGATCGTAAAAGTCGGGAGAATACTCCATAAGCACGTCATACATCGCGCTCTTTGCTATATCCGATAAAAACGGTGAGGGCAAAAACACTCCAAGGCAGTATTCGGCGGAAAAAACGGAGAGAAATCTGACCTGAAGCATAATGCTGTCGGTGGGCTTAACTCCCTGCTCTATAACAAACTGCACCAACTCCGCAGGTGCAGCTCTATAAGAAAACGAACTTACAATGTTTGATCCGATAGCCTTAGCCTTCGAGGCGTTGCCGTTAAAGTGCTGTTTTGAGGATTCGTCAAGATATCTCTGAAAGTCGCTGTTCTCCTCATAAATGTGGCTTTTTTCGCCGACTATTTTCATATCGCTGTCGTCAAAAACCGGAAACATTGTTGTCAACCACCCATTTTCGCATCACTGATTAGCTAATATTTAAGCTTGTAATAATTAAATAATTCGAAATTCGCAATTTCGGAAAATCGCAAGCGATTTTTGATTATATATAATATAATTCGTTTTTCTAACGAAAATATCAATATAAATCATACTTTCAAATTACAAATTTATAATCCCGAATTATTCATTCCGAATTCCGAACTATATTACTATACTGCCTGTGCTTCTTTTTCAGCCGCGGCGGCAGCCTCTTTTTTTGCAAGCCTCTTAAGCCTGGATTTATACCCCAGAAGCTCGCTTAACTGAGTTTTGGGAGTAACATACGAGCCTATTGACAGGGGCTTTGGAGTATACATACCTCTGAAATCGGAACCGCCTACCATAAGCAGCTTATTCTTTTTTGCAAAGGAATAAAGCTTGTCGGTGTTTTCCTTGTCGGCGGACGGATGCCATACCTCCAAGCCGTTCAGCCCCATTTCGAGCAAGCGTGCTATAAGACCGTCGGAGTCGGAATAGGTTGCGGGACGGGCAAGAATGGAAATTCCGCCGGCGTCTCTTATTGCCGACAGCACTTCGCCTGTTTCGGCATAGGCAGGCTTTTCAATTATATTATTTTCGCTCTCGGCAGAAAACAGCTCATAATAAAGCTCCGAATAAATGCCGTTTGTTTCGCCGCATTCCATAAGCGCGTGCATAATATGCGGTATGTAAAGATTTGTTGAGCCGGAAGCACATCTTTTTATAACGTCAGCCGTTATCGGAAAACGCTTCGCGGTTTTTATCATCATTTTCTGGGCCGCTCTCTTTGTTGCGGCGGCGTTTTTATGGCAAAGCCCTTCAAGCCTGTCCGAAAAATCGGGCATATAACATAATATATACACAATATCCCCGGTAACTTCGTCTATTGACGAAAGCTCAACACCGGGTATGACCTTTATTCCGTTTCTCTCTCCGATTATCTTCGCTCTAACAGTTCCCGCCTGACAGTCGCGGTCGGTTATGGCTATTGTTTCAATGCCCTTGCTTTTTGCGAGCGCGATAATATCTTCAATACCCATACTGCCGTCGGTCAAACGGGTATGACAATGCAAATCACCGCTCAAGATAAATTATCCCCCTTAAAAGCCCCTCCGGCACGAGGCACGCCAAGAATCAAAAGGAAACAGCGCAAAATTGCCGGCATATGGCACTATTTCTCTAATGTTATTATACACTCCTTAAAGAAAAAATGCAAGAGAATTTTTTTATTTTTGGGGGATTTGAGCGTGTTTTTTATTCCGACGGCGCGGATATATACGGCAAAAATTTATATACGGAGCCTCTTCCGACCTTCGCTTTAACGTAAACTCCTTTTTCGGTGTATTTTTCGTCCAGAACCAACGCGCTGCTGTGAAGCCACGATAACAGAGAGCTCTCCTTATACGGCAAAACGGCGGTTATCTCAACGGTTTGTTCGGGGTAATTCTCGGCGATTAAATTGAGCAAAGCGTCCAGTCCAACTCCCGTGACGGCGGAAATTTTGACCGAGTTTTTAGATGCGGGCATAAGATACGAATTTTCCGCTATATCGCACTTGTTATAAACAGTTATTATCGGTTTATTCTCCGCTCCAAGCTCCCTTAAAAGATCCAATGAGGTCTGCTTTTTTTCCTCAACCTCATTGTCGGAAGCATCGGCAAGCAGCAGCAAAATGTCGGCGCAGACCGCCTCCTCAAGAGTTGACTTAAACGCCTCAACGAGAAGATGAGGAAGACGTGAAATAAATCCTACTGTGTCAATGAGCATAATATCGCGTCCGTCGGGCAGCTTCAAAGCACGCGAGGTTGGGTCAAGGGTTGCAAAGAGCTTGTCCTCGGCGAGAACTCCCGAGTTTGTAAGGGTGTTGAGCAGCGTGGATTTCCCCGCGTTTGTATAGCCAACTATGGCGCAGGTTACAACCGAATCCTTTTTTCTTCTCTCGCGCATATTTTCGCGCCTTTTTTGAAGGCTCTTAAGCTGCTCCTCAAGCGCGTTTTTGCGCCGCCTTATGTGGCGTCGGTCGGTTTCAAGCTTCGTTTCGCCGGGGCCTCTTGTTCCTATTCCTCCGCCGAGGCGCGAAAACTCCTCTCCCCTTCCGGCAAGGTTCGCAAGCGCGTAATTAAGCTGGGCAAGCTCAACCTGCAGCTTGCCCTCTGCAGTTTTCGCCCCGGAAGCAAAGATATCGAGTATCAAAACCGTGCGGTCTATAACTCTGGTTTTAAGAGCCTTTGTGAGCACCCTCTGCTGAGTCGTTGTCAATGTGCCGTCGCAAACAACAAGATCTATCTCCTGGTTATGGCAAAAAAGCTCAGCCTCAGCAAGCTTGCCGCTGCCGATAAAGCTTACGGGATTTATTTTTTGCAGTTTTTGAATGATAACTCCCTGCGTATCTCCGCCCGCGGTGCGAACAAGCTCTTTGAGCTCCTGAACGCTCATTTCGTTGTCATATTCATTTGTATCGACCGAAAGAAGCAACACCTTCTCGGTCTCGGTTTTTGTTTCTGTCATTTTCATAATTATATTATACAGGTCTTTGCAAAAAATTCAACACCCGAAAAGGTAACTTTATTCCCCGAAAAAGTAACACTGTTATGAAATGTTACAACGATGTTCCGATATAACGTAACATTGTTACGAAATGTTACGGCAATGTTCAAAAATGTTCGGAACTGTTCGGACAATGTTACATAGAGACGGATTCAGAAACAGAGGAGAAAGAATAAAACGAAGGTAAGCCTCCTTTGCAGGCATATAATTTTTCCGTTCATCATTTCTAAAGAGAAGGGAGCAAATAAAACACTTGCCTAACAAATCAAGATATGATAAAATTACTCTTGCAATAATCATAAAACAGGAGAGCCAGAAATGACGAACGAACAAAAACTGAAAAAGCTGTTTTCGCTTCTTGATGAAATTGACGCGTATTCGCGCTGTCTCGGAAAAATGAATTTCGATCTTGAATGCTGCGCACCGGTTGAAGGCATGGAGCAGGCGGGAGCGGATATGGCGATAATAGGCAAACGCCTTCATTCACTTACCCATTCAAAAACCTATGTTAAGCTTTTAACTGAGCTTTACGAAAACAGCGACGGACTTACGGATGTACAGAAAAAGGGTATAGAGCATCTCTATGAGAGATACTATAAAAACAAAAATATCTCCGCAAAATTATCTTACGAGATGGACTGCGCCTTTAATAAGGCATATACTGACTGGCTAAAGGCAAAAAACGCAAAGAACTTTTCTCTCTACCGCGATTCCTTCGCCTCGGTTATTGAATATCTTAAAAAGGCCGTTTCCCTCAGAGACGAGCAGAAAGAAACCGTTTACGATTCGCTTCTTGACGATTTTGAAAAGGACGGCAGCATAAAGCAGCTTGACGCGTTTTTCGGCGCGCTTAAAGAGCGCATAGTTCCCTTAATGAAAAAAATCGCCGAAGAGGGAAAGCCCATTCGTTCCGACTTTTTATCACGCCCGGTATCCATTCCTCAGCAGGAGGCATTTTCCCGCTATCTGTTAAAGCTTGAGGGGCTAAGAGAAACCGCACTTGTTCTTATGACAACCGAACACCCCTTTACAGACCATTACGGCGCAAACGACGTAAGAGTTACAACCCACTATTACGAAGAGAATTTTATCTCCAATATTTTCTCAACTATGCATGAGGGCGGCCACGCCATGTTTATGCAAAACGAGCCGAAGGAGCAATACGATAACCACGCTGCCGACAATATGTCAAACGCGATGCACGAATGCATTTCAAGGTTTTATGAAAACATAATCGGCAGAAGCGAGGAATTTATCCACTTTGTTATGCCAAAGCTCAGAGAGCTCAGCGGCGACACCTTCTCGGACGTTTCCGAAAGAGAAATGTATGAGGCGGTAAACATCGCAAGCCCCGGACTTATCAGAATGGAAGCGGACGAGCTGAGCTATTGTCTCCACATTATGATTCGCTATGAGATCGAAAAGCTTTTTATGAACGGCGAAATTACCGTTGACGAAATTCCCGCTCTCTGGAACGCGAAATACAAGGAATATTTAGGACTTGATGTTCCGGACGATTCGGTAGGCTGCCTTCAGGATGTACACTGGACAGGTATGTTCGGCTACTTCCCCTCCTATGCTCTCGGCAACGCCTACGGCGCGCAGATACTTAACACTATGAAAAAGGACTTTGACGTTTTCGGAGCGATAAAGGAGGGCGACCTCGGCAAAATTGCCGACTGGCTCACCAAGAACGTTTTCTCAATAGCCTCGCTCAAAACTCCCGACGAATGGATAAACGCCATAACCGGCGAGAGCCTCAACGTAAACTATTATCTTGACTATCTTGAGGACAAATTCTCAAAAATTTATTTCGGATAAAAACAGCATTCCCCGAAAAAATGCATAATTCGCGGAGTTCAACTCCCGCTTTATGTATTTTTCGTTTGAAAACATCCCCCCAGCTTTTGCAGCATATAAACCAGAGCCGCCGGTTTTCCGGCGGCTCTGCTGTTAGTTATTCGGGTTATTTTGAAAATCTGAACAGATTCCTGATCCAGTTAATGAGCTGTCTGAACCAGTTGCGTATTTTAACAAAGAACTTCATCAGCTTGCTTAAAACACCCGAGGTCTTGTAGTATTCGCCGCAAACGTCACAGAGGTCGTCGTTGTTCTCGTCGATATGACCGGGAGTTTTGTTTATAACGTCCTCATATTTCGCGCCGCAAATGGTGCAGTAATAAATGTCGGCATCGTTATCAACGCAGGTCATATCCTGATGATGGCTGTAAGAATAGTTATGGGGGCCTTCGTGGAGAAGCTGACCGTTCGGGGAGAAGGCGTATTCTTTTCCGTCAATAACAGCGTTGTTGACCGCCATATAGCCGGTTGCCATATCAAAGTAGTAGGTTGCACCCTCTATTTCATGCCAGCCTAAAAGTCTGTCCTGTCCCCAGAAGTAAACGGTTCCGCCCTCTTCCTTAACAAACGCGCCCTTGAGCAGGTGTCCGTCGGAAGCAAAGGTATAGGTAATGTTCTGTCCGGTGTAAATTCTTATGGTCGTAACTCCGGTGAACATTCTTCCGGGATAGGAGGGAGAGGTGCTGAAATAATAGAGCTTGCCGTCTATCTCAGTCCATCCGGTCATATACTGACCGCCGCGATAAGCTCTTGTGTAGCCGTCCTCCCAAACAACAAACGCCGCGCCTATCTGTCTGCCCTTACTGTCAAACTTATAGGTTATACCGTCAATTTTAACGCTGCCGGTAACCGCAAGTCCGTTTTCGTTGAAGTAATAAACGTCCTCACCGTAGTTTTGCCAGCCGGTTTTAACCGAGCCGCCGAGGAAATATCTTGTTGCTCCCGTGGCTTTATCGGTAGCAAAGCCGGAATACGTTCCGAGCTCCCTTGTATAGCCGCAAACAGAGCAGGTGAGAGTTTCGTTGGCATAAATATAATCGTGAGTTCCCGATTCGGTGCAGGTAACGGGCCTTGTCATCGTATAGGAGTCGATTATAACGTCGGTATAGGTTCCGTTTTTGCTTGCACTGACCTCGTGAGTGTAAACGGTGAATTCTGTGTCGGTGGTGTGGGCAGTGAGATAAATCGAATCGTATTCGCCTTCAACCGCGCCGCTGCCCCTTATAAAGTCATAGGGATATCCGCCTATTTCAACAACCTGATAGGATTTTTCGCCTGTTGAACCGCAGATATAGTATACCGCGCCGTTTTCATCATCGCGCTCGCCGCCGGTTACGGCATAGGTTCTCATATATGAGTGGTCGTGACCCGAGAAAATAAAGTCAAAGCCGGATTCATCAACAAGTCCGGGGATAAGATCGTGAACTGCTCCGCTGCCTCCGCCGGGATTCGTATAATACGGGGGCTGATGGAGAGTTAAAACTTTCCACTGAGCGTTGTTTTTCGCCGCGTCATTCTTAACCCACTGAACAGCGGTCTGATAGGCCTCGGTTCCGTCAAAATAGTTTATAACAGCAATATAAACATTGCCGTACTGAACGCTGTAGGCATAAGGTGAACTGCCGTCCTCCCGTGTTGTCATACCGAAGTAATCGGAGGCGTTCTGACCCGTTAGATCGCCATAAGACTCGTGGTTGCCGAGAACGTGAACAATTGGCATATTGGTGAGGTAATCGCTGGCAAAGATGGAGGCAACTTCCTTCCACCATTTATACATACCGCCGTTGTCAACCGCGTCGCCGGTTTGAATTCCAAAGCTGAATTCGCTGTCGGCATTCTTCAGAGCGTCAAGAATGGCGTTAAGGTTTGAGGTGTCCTCAGTCTGCATATCTCCTATGATGAAGAAGTTTGTGTCGGTGTTGAGAGCGCCGGTGGTAAAGTAACGGACCTCGGACATCTTTTCGCCGTCGCCTACTATATAGGCATATTCGGTTTCGGGAATAAGTCCCTTAACGGTTGCCTTATTGAAGCGAAGAGCATAGTTTGTTTCAATATTACCGGTGCTGTCAAGCTCTTCAAGACGGCTTATGCCATTTTCGGCGTTGGTTAAAGCAGAAACGCCTTTTTTATCGTATTCGGATTTTAATGCATATTTAACAACGGCATTTGCCTTGCTGTTAAGAGGAGACGAGAACCACGAAACGTTAAACATTGTTGACCCGTCGGAAGCGCCGTTCAGAACTATGGAAGTGGGCGAACCATCCTCGTTACCGCCGGAAGCGAAGCTCTGAGAGGTGAGAATAAACGAAATTATTCCGTCCTTTTGGGCATATACACTGTAGCTTGTAAGGTTTTTGGTAAACGCATCGGTAAACAGCTTGCCGTTTGCATCGGTTGCGCTCTCAGAAACAAGAGAACCGTCTGAATTATAGACATACGCGCCTTCAACAGGACTGCCCGAAAGATCGGTTACGGTGAAATATCCGCCATCGGAGCCAACGAGCATTGTGTCGGCGGTTATGGTGAGCTGCGAAGAGCATTCGGTGTCGATTCTGCCGGCAATGGAGCCGAAATAGTTGCCTTCGGTTTCCGACTTATAGAGAATTTCACCCTTATCAAGACGGAATGCTACCTCTATGCTGTCGGAGGGTACGTCGGAAGGAATATTATATATTATTCTTGCGATAACGCCGTCATCCGAAACGCCCATAACGCTGTTTGTAAGGGCAGATGCATTTTTAACAACACTGAATTTAATCGTGGCGTTGGTGCTGTCGTAAACAGGCTCGCCTGCAAGCTCAAAGCCGTTTGCCGGCTCAACGCTTACGTTTGAATAATATGAGGTAAACTTCGCAAAGGTGTGTACCGCTATATTAGCGCCAACTATCTCTGAGGGATCGTTTGCTTTTATCGCAAGGGAATATGATTCTCCCAGAACCGGGTTTTTCTGCTCAGCCTCTATCCATACCTTTGCTTCGTTTTCACCGCTCACGGTAAAATATCTCGTTTCGGTTGTCTTGTTGCCGAAATTATCGTAAACGGTTATGCTTATGCTGTGGGGGCCGTTGTCAAGAACGGCGTTATAGAGGTGGATCTGCTCGTCGCCTTCGTTTATAAAGCACTTGCTTGTTACGTCAACGCCGTCAAGCATCATCGAAACCTTGCCGGAGTCAATTCCGGTCATATACTTATCCTGAACATCGTTATAATATGCCTTAAAGGTAACGGTGTTTGAAGTTAAAACCGTCTGTCCGTCAACAAGCTCCGAGGGAGTTGAATTCGTTTCATAGGTAACTGAGGAGATCTCAGGGTTTTTGGTATCGTCGGTGTTTGCGCTGTAAATAAGCTGGATGTTGTCAAGATAAATTGTTCCGGCTGATTTGCTGCCGTAGCCCTTGCCTGGCTGGAAGGATATCCAGAAAACGCCGCAGCCGTGATAATAACCGAACGGAGCGTTCGCAGCGCCGAGGTTATTGCTGTTTGCAACGGTTGGATCGTAAAGATCCATCTCAACGTATCTCCAGCCAGTCCAGTTTTCATACTGCTGACCGGCAAGCGGGATGGACACGGGCGCATAAGACGCGTTTGTTGCAAGAGGTCTGCCGTTTCCGTCAACCTGCATAAGGTTTGCGTTTGCGCAGTTGAGATACAAGCAGAAATTGGAAACGCCCTCGGGAATATATATCCACGCGCCTATGGCCTTCGGCGAGCCTTCAAAGAAATAGCTGTCGTCCGTTAAACGGAGATAATTGTTTGCGTTTTGAGATTTATCGTAGGTTGAATAGTCAAAATCTATGCGCAGAGAATGGTCGCCGAAGCGAACAGGCTCGCCGTCCTCAGCTGAAACAACTGTGCTCGTCATACCGCTCACACCGAGCGAAGCGTTCGGCCAGCTGAAGAGAGGATAACCCTCGTCTTTCCATTCATCTGCCTTGTCGTAATAGTTGCCGTCCTTTGTGCTGTCAAAGGTGGGCAGCTTCATTGAGGGAATATACTTAAGTCTTCCGCCGCTTGCCTCGGCCTCTTCCTGACTGTCGGTATATTC
>JAFLUL010000002.1:0-14824 GCA_022508845.1 Oscillospiraceae bacterium
AAGACTTGCGCTCAGGGCGAGTGTTGAAAGCGAGGATTTAAGCGAAGGTCAGAAGTTGGCGGCTGATATGGACGGTGACGGTAAAATCACAGCTGCGGACGCAAGAGAAATACTCAGAAAAAGCGTTGGATTGGAGGATTAAAAAATGAGTGACTTTGTTAATATTGTTTTGCTGCCTATTCTCAGCACGGCTTTAACTGCTATTGTGGCCTACATAGGAGTTAAGCTCAAGGCTATTTTCGAGAGAATAGAGGACGACAAAACCAAAAATGAAGCTGCAAATACCTGCGTTCGGGCAATAGAGCAGCTTTATAAGGATCTGCACGGCGAGGAAAAATACAATAAATGCCTTGAAAGCCTCACTGCAATGCTCAACGAAAAGGGCATAACCGTTACAGATATTGAACTGAAAATGCTTATAGAGAGCGCTGTGCACCGACTGAACCATGAAAACACGGCCGAATGGGAGGCTGAATGATGGAGAATTTGGATGAGCGTGTAACTCGGGTTGAGGAACGCTCAAAGATCAATTCCCGCCGTTTGGACGAAGCGGAAAAAAAGCTCGCCGATTACAGCGAGGTTGTTTCCTCCATAAATGTTCTCGCGCAAAAGCAGGAGAATATGGACGGGAATATAAAGGAAATAAAGGCAGACGTTAAAAGCCTTACGGAAAAGCCCGCCAAACGCTGGGACGGTATTGCGGATAAGATTATCAGCGTACTCATAGGAGCGTTGCTCGGGTATATTCTGATGAAGATAGGCATAGGATGAAAATTCCCCCGTTTCGAAAGAAACGGGGGTTCATTTACCCTATTTGCAGCGGTGAAGCCGCTTTATTTTTTATTCTTTTAAAAATGCCTCGATCGTTTGAAGGTATATAAGCAGGGTTTCGTCAACAGAGGCGTAAATTTCGTGTTTGCAGTTATAAAATTTTTCCAGCCTGCCGTTTTGGACAAGCGAAATGAACTCATCCTCTTTTTCGCTTATAACGCTGGAGTCCTCTTCGGGCTGACACAAAAGAACGGGTATCTCTATTTTTTTACATCTCTCAGGATCGAGGTTCTTTTTTGCAACCTTCATAGCCTCTCTCACCCAGCTGTATGATGCGCCTGAGGTTTGCAGAAGAGTGTTTTGAATGCGTTTCTGATGATAGTATTCAAAGCGTGCTTTGCTCGTGTCGTGGCTTTGCTCCCAAGTACGCTCGGGGTTAAAGCCCTTGTGGATAAACACCATCTCGTCCTTTTTTCCTAAAAGGCACATCGTGCGCATTACCGACAGGGTAAGCCCGGGCGAAAGAGGTCCTGAATTTGCAAGTATCATAGGCGCGGAGAGAACTGCTTTTTTGAAAACGCCGGGGTATTTTTGCAAATACTGAACAGCTATCGCGCCGCCCATAGAATGGGCGTAAATATAAAGCGGGCTGTCGCCAACGGCAGGTTTAACTTTTGTTTCTATGAGAAAATTGAGGTCAAATATGTATTCATCAAAATTGTCAACGGTAACGGTTTCGAATTTATCGGGATTTTTGCGGTAGCTCTTGCCGTGGCCTCGGTTGTCCAAAGCAAAAACATTATATCCCATTAAAATAAAGCTGTAGGTCATTTCGCGGAATTTTTCGGCGCTCTCCGTAAATCCGTGAACAATAACAACGCTTCCGACCGCGTTTGGAATTATATACTGTTCGCAGTGGATGCTTCTGTCGTCCCAGCTCTTAAAATATATGTCCTCTCTAAGAGAGGCCAGATACGGCTCGACCTTGTTTTTCATCTCTTCTTCATAATTTTTTTCACTTACGGGCAGCTCGGTTATTTTTAAGCTCATTTTTTCACTCTCCTTCATACCTATCTTATCACCTTAAAAACAAAAAAACAAGAATTAACAAAAAATATGTTTACTTAAAAGAAAAAGGGTGGTAAAATTCAGGTAGAAGGAGAGAAGAATGATGCTTCATTATTCCGAATATGTTAAAAATTTAATGAAAAATTATCCCGAAGAGGCCCAAAAAGCATTCTGCGGGATCGAAATGCGGCTTGACAGCGAGCCCGAATTTGCCGCTGCGTTTGATAAGCTTATAACTGACTATATGATAAACGAAATTATAGAGCTTGACCCCGCGCTTGACGCTCTTTCGGAACTTGCCGAGGAAAAAGGAATAAACAAATACACTCTTGATTTTGTTTATATAATGAACTGCACCGAGCTGCTTTATAAAAAATATGCCCAAAAAGGTATTCCCGAGGAAGTGTTTACCCAAACGGTTGACGATTTAAGGTGCAAGCTGTTAGAGTGTATGGAGTGCGAGGGAGTTCCGGGGACATTCGTTGCCGGATGGAACAACGGCTTTCTTAAATTGCACCGCTTTGCCTACGGGCGTTTTCAGTATGAGGTGAGTCGTTATAATTTCGATTTCGACTTTATAACCTCTTCGGGCAAAAAGCTCACCAAAGGAGATACTTTTATAGCTTTTCATATTCCCGCGTCCGGCATACCGATTACAGACGATATAAGGCTTGACTCCTATAAAAAGGCCTATCCGCATTATAAGGATATGTTCCCCGATGGGAATGTGGTTTTCGGCTGCAGCTCATGGCTTTTATACCCGCGTCACCGCGAGTTTCTTCCGCCGCATTTAAACATATTAAAATTTATGGATGATTTTGAGATTGTATGCTGGGAGGAGAAAAAGCATTTCGGGAACGATTGGAGGATTTTCGGGCGTTATTCTGATTTGCCCTATGATAGCCTCCCGAAAGACACTTCTCTGAGAAAGGCCTATGCAGAATGGCTCACAGCTGGAAACAAGGCGGGCGACGGCTTTGGAGTTTTTGTTTTTGACGGAGAAAAGATAATAAGATAAAAGATAGGAGAATAAAAAATGAAGACTTTTGTTTTTCAGGGCGACTCAATAACCGATTGCGGCAGAAGCAGATCAAACGACATTAATCGCGGGGACGGCTATCCAACGCTCGCAGCGGCGTCCATAGGATATAAATATCCCGGAGAGTTCAGCTTCCTGAACAGGGGGATCAGCGGCGATAGAATCGTTGACCTCAATGCCCGCATAAAAAGGGATATAATAAACCTCTCTCCGGATTATCTGAGCATACTTATAGGTATAAACGACGTATGGCACGAAATAGGCTCCCGAAACGGAGTTTCAAATTCAAAATATTATAAGACCTACTGCGATATGATCGAAGAAATATTGGTTATGTGTCCCGGTATTAAAATATTTATTCTTGAGCCGTTTGTGCTTAAGGCGAGCGCAACAAAGGATAACTGGGGTATTTTTTGCCGCGAGACCCGAATGAGAGCCGAGAGCGCAAGAGCGGTTGCCGAAAAATACGGACTGTATTTTGTTCCTCTTCAGGAAAAATTTGATAAGCTCTGCGAGAAGGCTCCCGCAGATTACTGGCTTTATGACGGAGTTCATCCCTCAGCTATGGGGCATCAGATGATAGCTGAGAGCCTTGAAAATGCCGTTATAAAAACTTTATGATTTAATTTTATGCGAAAAAAGAGCCCCCCAAAGGGAGCTCTTTTTAATTATGCATAATTTATTTATAGATTATTCAACCTCAGGATTAGCGGAGTCGGTGGCTTCTTCATCTTTCTGCCAGCCGTATTTGATTTCGATTCCGGCAAGAAGCTGCTTAACAAGCTCAACTGCTGTTTTGATGAAGCCGATAATATCATAAATAATATCGCTGAAAACGGTTACTTTGTTCTCATCCATTGTAGTTTAATCTCCTTTCATAATAATGTGATTATGTCGTTAAATTAAAACGTGGATTATTCTTCTTCTTCTTTTGATTCTTCTTCATAAAGGGAAGAAAGCTTCTCCTCTGTCTCTTCTTTCCAAGCTGCAAGATTAGCTAACTTTTCGATGATGATCTTTGCCCAAGCCTGTATAAAGTCAAGCAGATTAACGAGAGTGTCAAGCATAGATAATTGCACCTCTTTTCATAACTTAATCAAACTTAATTAAACTTAATTAAACTAAAGCACTAAGCAGGAAATTATTCCTCTTCTTCACTTTCTTCTGTTGTGGGGGGAGTGAAAACGATCTTCTTTTTGAAGCCTTCTACGAAGCTCTTAATGAGAGCGATAAACTCCTTAACAAAAGCAGAAACGTCGTTAAGAGAAGCTCTTACTGATGAGAAATCCATTATGTGGCACCTCCTTTTTTATGAAATAAAGTTTTGCTTAAATTATTCAGCGTCTGCGCCTTCATCTTCGGTTTCGCCGCCGAGCCATTTCATGATCTTGTCAAAGAACTCTGCCAAACTGGCAACGAAGTCCATGATATGATCCATAAGGCCCTCAATATCAAACTTTTCTTTCATTTTAAGGAACTCCTTTCTTTATATTTCAATGCTATAATCCGCCAGTTAAAGGCATACATAACATCGCTACAATATAATATCAAATACTTTTAAAAATTTCAAGATAATTTAAGGATTTTTTTCAATTTTTACATTTATAACAAAATGTTGTAAAGATTCAATGAGATGAGATCACTTTTTAGACGATTTGATGCAAAAAAAGACGCGCCTTTCGGCGCGCCGGAGATAAAAAAACGTTATTTTGATTTCGGGCGGGTAAACAGCGACACTATAAGTCCTGCGAGCACCGCCGCCATAATACCCACCGCGCCTGCTGTAAGCGGTCCCGAAAACGCGCCGAGCAAACCCTTTTCCATAACTGCCTCTTTTGTTCCGGTTGCCAAAAGGTTTCCGAAGCCCGAAAGCGGAACCCTCGCACCGCTGCCGGCAAAATCAACTATCTTATCGTACACCCCGAATGCGCCGAGCACAACGCCCGTTACAACATATCCAACAAGTATTCGCGCCGGAGTCAGCTTTGTTTTATCAATAAGTATCTGCCCTATAACGCAGATAAGTCCTCCGATAACAAATGCCCATAAAAATTTCATATTTTCTCCGCCTTTATTTATTTTCGGAAATATTTTTTGCCGAAAGAGGCCAAATATTCATTTTTATGCTGAAAAGGGGCGATTAAAAAAAATAAATTTTATACTTGATTATTTGATAGATATATAGTATAATACGTTTTCGTAAGAAAAATATCCGCTGGTGTGGCTCAATGGCAGAGCAGCTCATTCGTAATGAGCAGGTTGCAGGTTCGATTCCCGTCACCAGCTCCAAGCCGCGATTCCTTATATATCAAGGGATCGCGGCTTTTTTATGTCCGGAAAAATTTATTGATTTTCAGGTCAATAATCGCATTTGTGCCGGGTTTGTTCCCGGAGCCAAAAATTGTTCAAAAAAAAGAAAAGTAAATACTAAACAATTTCCTTTGTGATTCCCTCTTCGACAACAAAAATTTTTATTTTATCGTAAAAAAAGTCATCGTCGTAATGCTTTAGGGAAACAAAAATATCAAATATTTTTGCTGCATATTCTTCGTCCCATTTTTTAAGACAGTCGAAATTTTGTAGGGTGATTACGGCGTTATCATTTACCATATCCGTTAAACAGTCCCACAATGCATCAAGATTTGCGCCGTAATACCACGGAAATTGCAATCCGTCTTTCAGGAGCTTATGCACCTTTAAATAATCATTAACATTCTTAAAATCTACAAAATAGTATTCCTTTTCCATATTTCACCTCGAAATTGCGTTAGGATAAATATTCGGAAAACTTTTCTGAAAATTCATCATATTCTTCTTTTTCTGTTGTCCAGACAATAACATGGCATTCTTCTATTCCGAGTCTTTTGTATGCTTCAAGCCTGTGATTGCCGTCATTAAGCTCAAAGTCGTGGTCTACATAATGAACAATAAGGGGTGGCATATCCTTTTCAGTCTTTATCGCATCCATAAGGCTGCTTACCTTCTTTTCAAACCATTCCGCAGAAACTCTATAACGCATATCTTCCTCCGGACCGCAGCAGCGTTTCAAAAGCGACAGCGGTATTTTTATCGGACCGATAAAAAATCTGTCAAAAAGTTTCAGTCCGTCTGAAAATTCTTTATTGTGTCCCTCGGCGTGCAAATATGTGTGAATCCATTCTTCAAGCTTTCCGCTTTTCGCATACTCTTTTGACGATGATAACGAGCATTTGTAATCCAAAATACTTTCCTCCTTTTTTGAATATAAAATCTTTTTAATTGTTTCAGGAGCTAAAAAATACTTTTCGGCTAAATCATCTATTGCGGCGCCTGCAACAAATTTTTCTTTTATTTCCCGGTTGCGCTCACTCAAATATTGCTTATATCCTGAGGTTTCTCCCCATGACCGCTTTTCATCCCTTGCGGGGATATAAATCAGCCTGCCGCTGACATATTTCTGTATCTGCCGTAAAAGATTATCGGGAAAAATATCTTTACCGTTTTCGTATTTCATTATTTTCGCCCCTTTCGACTGTATTATAGAAGAGTATTTAGATCATTTCAATGCATAAAATAATTGTATTTGTTCTTGACATTCATATCGAACTTGCGTCAAATATGACGCTACTTTTATATTTTGCATATCATATGCTGCACAAATTTTTATAAAAACAAGTTTATTCAATCAGTTGCACAAATTCTTTAATTTTTGTTGAAACAATTATCGTAATATTATTGTTAAAATTATGATAATTGTTAACATGCAGTCAATTTCGATAGACTTTTCTTTGTATTAAATATTGTTAGTTCTGTCATATTTTGAAAAATATTCACCTTTCAGGTGAATATTTTTCAAAATATGGTTGACATTTTTATTTCTGTGTGATATATTAAAATCGTCTTGAAGAAATAAAGGAGGTTTTGCATATGTTAACAAGCATAGGTAGGTTTTTGCGAAAACTGCGTATAGACCATAATGAGATTTTATTAAACATGTCAGAAAAATTAGGGGTCATGCCATCGTTCCTTTCTGCTGTTGAAAACGGAAAAAAGAAAATGCCTGCAAGTTGGCAGTCAAAGATTACTGAATTGTATAATTTGAGTGAAGCTCAGGTAATTGAATTTGAAAATGCAATAGCCGAAACAAGTGAAATTGTTGAGTTAAATATTTCAGGGAAAAATGAACAAAGTAAGCGTTTAGCTGTTTCTTTTGCTCGAAAATTTTCGAATTTAAGCGATGAACAGCTTGAAGAAATACAAAAAATAATAACCGGAGGAAACAGTCAGTGAATCAATATATCGCATCAGGTCTTTCAAGAAAAGATATCAGAGATTACGTAAGAAAAATTAAACAAGTTACAGGCACAAGCTCAGTTCTATATATGAATGTTTTATTTTTTCTAGAAAATGTTTTGCCTATTTTTATACCGGACTTACAAATAGATTTCGTTGAAAAGCATGAAATGTTCGGTAAATATGCAGAAACATTTCCAAGTCAAAGTTTAATACGAATCAGACAAGACGTTTATATAAGAGCTGACGAAGGAAGTGAGAGAGACCGTTTTACCATCGCACATGAGATTGGCCATTTGCTTCTGCATGATGACGATGCTATTGCACTATGCAGATCAGATAGAGAAGTTGCGATTCCGAAATATGCAGATCCGGAATGGCAGGCAAATGCTTTTGCCGGAGAATTTCTCATGAATGCCGATTTAATTAAAGGTATGTCTGCCGAAGAAATCAGTTCTGCTTGCGGTTCGTCTATGCAAGCCGCTGAGATACAGCTTAAATATGTTTGCTAACATATAGTGCAATTTTTGAAAGGTTGGTGATGTAAATTGATTGTAGTAAAAAAAGAAAGCTTTTCGTAAGTTGCGGCAACAACGAACAAATAGCTTTCTCATTGTCGGATGTGTTATACAATCCAACGGGTTTGTTTTATAAGTATAACACATCCAAATCCTGTTTGTCTACAGGAAAAACTCAAAAAATAAAAAAATATGCCGGAATAACCGGCAGAAAGGATGTGTTTTTATGTATAAACACTATTATGTTAATAAAAATCAGACTACTAACCCTGGCTTTCATCATGAAGTTCATACCTTTGAACACAAGATTCAACTTGGTATTATAGACACAATATATCTTGGTTATTTTGCAAGTGAAATTGATGCTGTGGCAAAGGCAAAAACAATTTATACGGATGCTGATGGCTGTAGAGTTTGTTGTCCGTTTGCACATAGGGGGTAATGAAATATGGCAGTACATCATGGCGGAAAAGTTGGTAAGGCGGCAAAAACTTTAGCCTCAAAGAAATCTTCAAACAAGGCAAAAAGTTCAGCAGGAAAAACATTGGCAAACCATAAAGCCGCTAAGCACTAACATTTTAATGTTAGCTCACAATTAAATGTGAGTCGGTATTATTTTAAGAAGATGTGTTTTATTCCATTTGATGTTCATCAAAATAATCATAGTGACCTTTATATTGAAGCAAGACAATCGGGTGCTGTGACATCATAATAATCGAAAACAAAAAAAGAAAACATAGGCAAAAAAACTGCTTATGTTTTCTTTTTAAGCGTTTGCGGCAGAGCTTTTCTTGTCAAACAGCAGCTCCAATGTGTCTGCTGCTGTTTCGTCTGCCATACGCAGCTGGTGAGTATAAATTACGCCCGTTGTTTGAACATTTGAATGTCCCAACCGTTTGGAAACTGTTTTGATATCAATTCCGCTTGCAATCAGCAGAGATGCGTTTGTATGGCGCAGCGAATGCAAATGAATTTTCGGAAGATTGTTTTTGTCGATAAAATTTCTGAACCACGATGATATCGAATCCGAATGAAAGGGCTTTCCCAAAATATTGGTAAACACCCAATCCGACACAAAATACATATCTCCATAGATTAGCCGGTTTTTATTTTGCTGCTCTTTCCATGCCTTGAGCAGCTCCATAACGCAAGTGGGCACCTTTATGACACGCACAGAGGTCTCATTTTTCGGTGTGTCCACAATAACCCCCTGATTATGTACATAAATGCGTTCTTTGTTTATATCAATCAGATTTTTTTCAAAGTTAATATCTCTCCATGTGAGGCCTAACGCTTCGCCTCGGCGCATACCAGTAAATAGATACAGTTGAATCAGAGCGATATATACAAGCTCTTCGTGTTCTAAATCGATCAGCAGCTTTTCAACATCCTCCTTTTCAAGATAAACGGCCTCTTTTTTGTTTTTCTTCGGTGGTTTTACTCTTGCACATGGATTTGATGTCATCACTTGCCACTGTACGGCAGTTGTAAACATTGAGCTAAGGATATGGTGAAAATATAAAACTGTAGAACCTGAAAGCGGTTTATCCTATGCCGCAATTTCAAAATACGCTGTTGCTTTTTCCTTGTCATTTCATTTTGTTCAAATTTTTCTCTGCATTTATCCATGCGTTCATCAATGACAGGTTTTTGTGCTTCGATCCTGTCACAGATAACAATGTCTCTGCGAAGCTTTTTTAGCCTTGCGGAAAGAATGGATATGTCATTTTTGTATTCGGTTATTTTGTCAGTATCGCCTTTGCGTTCGGCAGTTTTAAGCATATTTCTGAGTCTGCTTCTTGCTTCGGTCAGCTCGACAATTTCATCTTTGCAGGACTGATTGTACTCGGCAAGCTGTTCGGGAGTGTCAATATCATTATCACATAAAAGATTCTGCTGCTCGATCAGCTTATCCAATTTTCGTATCTCGTCACCGAGTAATTTGTATAGGTATCTGTTTGAATCGGGACGTTCTTTTACGATCTCAATTATGGTTACAAACTTGAAGTATGTCCTTTGGTAGCTCAGTTCGGGGAAAGGTTTGAAGTATTCAGTAAGGTCATCCTGTTCCGGTATATTATGTGAGCAAACAGGAGATCGATACCCTGCGTCAGCAGATCGATCGCCGAAAACATATTGAAACAATGATTAAGTCTTTGCAGGAGGAAAAGGCTCTGGCAGACAGGATTTTGGAGGGGAATATATGATTTTGTATATGTTGTTGTTTCGCAGCCGCATCTCGTTCAGCAGAACCGATTTTTAGATTTTGGATTTGGTTTTTATACTACAACTAACAAGGCGCAGGCGATTTCATTTGCCGACAAGGTTTTTAAGCGTAGAGGAAGTGGCAGTAAGGTTGTCAGCATTTACGAATTTAACGAGCAGACGTCATTTGAAAAATGCTTCCGTTTACGCTTTGATACGCCAAGTGAAGATTGGCTGGGTTTTGTTTCGGAAAACAGAGAAGGGAATTATAATGGAGAAATTTATGATTTAGTATACGGACCCGTTGCAAATGATGACGTATATACAATATTTGCCCTTTATTCTGCCGGAGCTTTGAATAAAGGGCAAACGCTTGAAATACTGAAAATTAAAAAATTATATGATCAGTTGGTTCTATCATCGGAAAAGGCGCTGAGTTTTTTAAAAATTCATCGGGACTGTGCCGGAGGGAGAATTCTAATGGAAAAAAGAAGTTTGAAGCAGTACCGGTGCTTATTGTTCCGCAGTTTGTAGGCCTGATTACAGAAAATTATTCTTTAAATGAGGTAACGGCGCACAGAGAATTTTACAATTTAAGAGTATATTCGCTTTTGGAACAGGAAGATGCAAAACTGTGGCATTTCAGCGCGCTGATGCTGTTTAATATGTATTAAGAAGAAAAAGAGACCGAAGTGATTACATTTCCGGAGGAGGCTTGATTATGAGCAGGGCAGGTAATTTTTTGTCATACTGCACCGAGCGGTATAAGTCGGCAAAAGGTTTGAACGGCAAACAGGTCTCGGAGTTGTTTACAAAATACCGGGTTTGGGAATATGTTTATTCATGTTTTGAGGCAATTCATACGACCGGTGAAAACTATATCATTGAGGATATAGACCTGTAAATCGAAGCAAGGCAATCTGGCGCAGCGACATCATAATAATCGAAGATAAAAAAGAAAATATAAACACCTGCCGGATCAGTTTTTTAGTTATTCACTCCGTGATGAACTGCAGGACTGGAAGTGGTAAGCGGCAGGAATGTGTAGCCGTTGTCCAATCCCCAGACTATGATCTGTTCTACGGCAGCCACACTGAAGCTCTTGATATCATGCTGCAGCACGATCGAAGTGTTATGCGACTTCATCCCGTTAATGACGTTTTGGGCAACCACGCTCGTTTTCGTGGTTTCGCCGGCGTCTCCGCTGGTCACATTCCAGTCAAAATACACAAAGCCGAGTTCCTGTACCTTTGCGGTCAGCCGCCTCATAATCCCCTTGTTGTAGCTTCTGCTTACGGTGTTTGAGCTTCCGCCGGGGAATCGGATCAGCGAAGTCTCGTGTCCGGTTTGTGCCTTGATTACTTCCTGCATAGCATACAAATCGTCCAGATATGCGCTATCCGATTTATAAATCTTGCTGTAATCATGCGAGTAGCTATGGATTGCAACGCTATGACCGCGCCTTGATTCCTCCGCAATAAGATAATTATAGCGAGGATGATTTACTACGAAGAACGTCGCCTTCACATTGTATTTATCCAGGATATCCAGGAGCTGCGCGGTATACGGGCCGGGGCCGTCATCGAAGGTGAGATAGACAACCTTCCCGGAAGCAGGCTGCGGATTATCGGGCTGCGGAGTCGGTTTCTTAACTACCTTAACGGTTCGCTTTGCGGTTGCCTGATTATTGTGCGCATCCGCAACCGTATATTCAATGGTATATGTTCCTGTTTTGCTTGTATCCACCGATCCGGATATCTTTATTTTGCTCGAGACGTCGCCGTCACAAGCGTCTATTGCGGTTGCTCCCTGTTCCTTGTATGTATCGCCAATATAGATATAGGTCGTGCTGTCTCCTACTAATGTAATTACCGGAGGAGTCTTATCGATCTGAATGTCCAGCGTTGTTTCCGCCGTTGTCTGATTCCCGAAAGAATCCGTTGCTGTAATTTGTACCGTTTGCGTACCTGTTACGCTGAAATCCGGCTCAGTTATGTATTCCAAGGTGACATCGCCGGACAGATCGGATGCCTTTTCCACAAAGCTTTCTATCTTCGCGGTTTTTCCTTTATATATCTGAACCGGATGCAGAGTCAGCTCGGGGCCGGTGGTATCAACTACATTCACTTTGCAGATCAGCGTTTTACTGCCTCTCTTGCATTCCACCTCGTATTCACCGACCGGAGAAGCGTTGATCTGATCCAGCACATCCTGGTTGAGGAGCGCATCATCAGTCACCGGATCATACAGGATATCTTCCTTTGTAATCTCCAGCCCCAGCTCCACCGTGAGCTCTTCTCTGATCCAAGCGTAGCTAAGCTTGCACTGTCCCACAGTTGTATTTCCGCCGGAATCGGTTACCGACACCCCGACAACTACTTCGTCATAATCCTCAGGCGCAGCCAAAGGCTTCACAAAATCAATCGTCACCTCAGACAGATCTTCATATGATACAACGAAATCCTCCGCCGAGACCTTCGAATTGATCGCCACGCGCAGATCACGGAACTCCGCCACCGGCGGCGTAGTGTCCTGAATGATAAGATGAACCGATTCTTCTTTCTTTCCGGACTTAAGCACGATGGACTGTTCTCCGATATGACTGTAGTCAATGTCCTCAGGTGCAGTAACAAAGGACGTATTCTGCGAATGCACATATTTTGTATAGAATGCGTCAATCGACAGATCTTTTGTTCCCAGTTCGATAGTCACATCATGAAACTTCGGCTGTTGATAATGCCAGTATGCATAATACCCGCCGGCGGCTCCGCCGATGAGGATCAGTATCGCTGTAACAATGATCGCCCATCTCAGTTTTTGGCTATTCAAATTTAAAAAGTTTTTTTCTTTAATTTCTTGTATCCTGCTCATTTTTACCCCAGCTTTTTATAGGGCCCGCGTATGTTATAATATGCCATCCGGTATTATATTACATCGAATGGCTTTCATCGTTTCATAGAGCGCCCTCAATATTCTTTGTATAAGAAAATTCCTCCCGCCGCCTCAGAGGCGGAGTGGAAGATGCAACAGAGGTATTATACTACAATAATCCCGAATAATCAACATTTTAGCCGATATTTCGACATTCAAAATGCAAATGATTGCTGATAAATGAAAAAAGGTTCTCTAAAGTTATATTTCTGACCTTAGAGAACCTTTTTCTTAAATATGCAGAGATAAGGTACTTTCAACAATTCCTGAATAATATCGGTTTCATTGTTCTTCGTAATGAAGGAGAGCTTCGGACTGCGGAAAGTGCTGTTTTACGTGCTGTCTGCCGGTTTTTTCCTGCGAATAGAGCACAGGTAATATTTCAGCTAAATTCCTGTATTCAATGCAGCAGTGCTCCGCCATTCCTTTTGCTGTTTTCTCGGTTAAAATCAGTTTGCGAAGCAGAGGATTTTTCAGGGTCTTTCCGATCCAAAATCTGCTGATAAGCAGAAGTCCGGCGTCAGTTTTTTTAAAAATATGAGCCATTTCAGTATGCCAAACCAAACCTTTGATCGCTCCGACATGACCGCACACAATAAGCGGAATATCATTTTTATCCATAATGTTTTTTGAAAAGCCGAACTCCTCCGGAGCAACGAAATCAATTCTTAAGGGCATTTTGATTTTCCCTATTCTTTCCGTTGGGTAATGCGTGTTATTTCTAAATTCGGAATAATCATCCTGAGAAAAATAATCAAGGTTTTTCTTGCTGTATGAAATTCCGTAATGCTCGTTCGGAAACCATACCCGATAACGCTCATCGGCCTGCGGATGCCACCAAAACCACCATTCGATCATTTCGGGCGTAATGCCTTGCATCGGGCATATCATGGACACGAGATAGCTGCCGTCTGCCAATTTTTTGTAGCCGATATCTTTTTGCAGATTTTCATCGGACAATATATCATTTTTTGCTCCAAAAGATGTTCCGGTTATCTTGTTTTCTCTTAAGGCTTTTGATATTTCAGCGGGCATTTGAGGCAGAGGCTTTTTCATCAGTTCGCTTAGTTCCATTTGTTTTCCTCCGGGCTGTCGATTTTTTATTGTTAATACTATACATTACGGTACGGTGTTTGTCAATTATGCTCGCGCTGTACATAAAAAAATGACGGTATATGAGTTTTTTTCTCAAATTCCGTCAGCTTTTATTTTGTGTTTCAAGCAGGGTTAAAATCCGTTCGTTTATTCTTATTTTATTCTTTTCATTAAGGCGGCGGTAGTTGGTGAGAAGCTTTTTTTGCTCTTCATTCAGCTCGCTTATTTCAATTCTTTTGTTATAATCGCTCATTCCGGCAAGGTAATCAAGCGAAACGCGATAAAAATCAGCTATCTGACACGCAAGCTCAAGAGGTATGTCTCTCTCTCCTGTTTCATATCTGCGATATTGAGTTAAGTGAACAAACAATGCCTGTGCAACCTGTTTCTGAGTTAAATCGTTATCTTCCCTCAGATCTCTTAAACGGTTTTTATTTATTTGCATAAAATCACTCTCCTTTGGTTTTTATTGTATATAAAAACACCAATTATTGTTGACTTTTTATATTATTGGTGATAAAATGCAAATAAAAAACACCGTATGGTGTTAAATTTGAGGAGGATTTTTTAATGAAAAAAATAACAGCTATTCTTTTGTCAGCGGTTATCATTGCAGTGTCCTTAATGAGTGCGGTTTTCGTTTCTGCCGCAACGCTTCCGGGAGATGTTAACTCTGACGGTTCCGTTGACGCGAGCGACGCGAGAACTGTTCTGCGCATTGCCGTTGGGCTTGATAAGGTAAGCACTGCGGTAAAACAGATTGCCGATATAGACGGCAACGGCGAGATTACCGCGGCTGACGCGAGAATAGTTCTCAGAATTGCGGTAAACCTTGAAAAGGTTGAAGATTATATTAAAGCTCCGTCCGGTTCGGGCGGCGGCTCATCCTCGGGCGGCGGTTCATCCTCGGGCGGCGGCTCATCCT
>JAFLUL010000002.1:14924-33352 GCA_022508845.1 Oscillospiraceae bacterium
CGGGCGGCGGCTCATCCTCGGGCGGCGGTTCATCCTCGGGCGGCGGCTCATCCTCAGGCGGCGGCTCATCCTCGGGCGGCGGTTCATCTTCGGGCGGCGGTTCATCTTCGGGCGGCGGTTCATCTTCGGGCAGCGGTGATTCAGGGGAGGAGAAGCCCCTTACCGTTGAATGCTCGGTAACCGATGGCGGTTACTTTATCGCCGGGGAGAGCAATGTAACGGTTTCGATTCTCAGTCCTAAAGATATCAGCAAGGCAACTGTTTCGATAACAAATGCCATTGATGAAGAGGTTGTTAAGGCCACAGTATCAAACATAAAGGCAAAGAAGACCTCAACATATACCTGGGACGGCAAAATAAACGGCAGTTATGCTCCGTCGGGAACATATACAATAACCGTTACGATAAACGGAGAAAAAACCGTTTTCTCTTCTATCAGCTTTACAAGCTCAAATCCCTTTGCAGGCGGCATAGGCTCAAAGAGCAATCCTTTCCTTGTTGCCAATATAGATCAGTTCAATAAAATAGTAAGCTTCCCCAAGGGCTATTTTAAGCAGACAAATAACTTTGACTATGCAAACGGCGCGTGCACTCAGAAGTTTTCCAAGGATGCTCAGTTTGAGGGCGTTTATGACGGAAATAATAAGACCATTTCAAATGTTTCCTCCACGGTTCCGTTCTTTAACTACGTTGGCGAAAACGGCGTTATAAAAAATCTCACTATTGATAAGAGCAGCTTTACTTGCGCGAGCGCACTGGTTTATGAGAATAACGGCAAGATAACTGACTGCTCTGTCAGCGCGAATGTTACATATACAGTCGGGGGTAGTGATAGTGTATATCTTGGAATAATTGCAGTTTATAACAACGGAATAATTAACGGTACAACAGTATCCGGAACAGCTTCGGCAACACAATCATCGAGTACTTATAATGATAAAATAGCGTGCTCCGGTGGAATATGCAGCGTAAATAAAGGAAAAATAATATCTTGTGTTTCTGATGTAACCGTAACATCAAATAAAAATGGTTATTATATTACTTCATTCACAGGCGGAATTGCAGGGCAAAATACTTCAAGCGGATTCATTCAGGGCTGTGAAGCAAAGGGTATTATCAATTCAAGCGACAGACGCGGCGGAATTGCCGGTAATAATGACGGTCAGGTTGTTGGCTGTGTTTATACCGGTGAATCGGCTGTAAACCTTGTTGGAGCCGGCAGCGGAATCGTATCATAAATTTTCACAGACATAAAAATCATGCGGCGCGCAGTTAAATCGCGCCGCTTGACTTATAAGTTTATTGGTGAGAAAATGCAAACAAAATCACCGTAAGGTGTTAAATAAATAGGAGGCTTTTTGATGAAAAGAAAAATAAAAAATATTTTTGTTTTTGTTCTCGCTGCGGTTCTTTGTATGCAGTGCGCTGTTTTTTCTTCTGCGGCTGAGCAGACCTATAAAATAGGTGATGTGGATTTTGACGGAAAACTGACCGCGTCAGACGCAAGATGGATACTGAGAGCTTCCGTAGGGCTTGAAAAATACAGCAAGGATTCCTTGGTTTTCAGCGCGGCTGATACGGATAAAGACGGCAAATTGACGGCAGCAGACGCAAGATGGACGCTCAGAGCGGCGGTTGGTCTTGAAGCTTTGGCTCCAACGCCCGAAACCTCCGAAACAGCACTGCTTAAGGATTATCTTAACAACCTAACAAAGAAATACGGCTCAAGCATAGAATTTAAGTATGCTTTTAAACAGATGTATTTATCAAATGAGACCGGTATGTCGGGCCAACTGCCATACAGTGCGGTATCCCGGTATTCGGAAGGCATCATAAGCGCGTATATTACCGATTTTAACGGTGACAGCATTCCCGAGATGATCACCGCTCGTCTTGAAAAGGCAACTTATAGCTGGAAAATAATTTTATCTCACTATATTGTTAAAAACGGAAAAGTATCTCTTGAAAGCGATTTTTATAAGGGAGAAGAGTTTGAGAATTTTAACGATTATATAAAGGTATATCTTACGGAAAAAGGCGATAATAAATATATAAATATTGTTGACAATTTCGGTGCGTTATCAACGTCAACAAACCAGTCGATATCTCTTTACTCCTTTGGAGTGAATAAGAATAATAAGACTGAGCAGCTTCACTGCTTTACCTCCTTCACGGGAAGCTGGGGAAGATACGGCTACATACTTGACGAAGAGACCGTTGCGGGAGAATACGGAGATAACACAAGCTTTGATTCCATCTTAAACAAGGCGAAAACTGCGTTATCTGCTTGCGGAATAAACGGTTTTTCTGAAAATACCGCGTTTGATTTTCCGTCATCCTGCCAGAAGGTTCTTTACTGCGGAACATCTATTGAAGATGAGACGATCTTTATAGATGATTTTTCCGGATATCTTTCCGGGCTGCAAACGCATGAGCTTTCGCAGAGCGATGCGTATGATCTTCTTAAAAAATCCCAAGAAGTGTATGGGCTGTGGATATTCGGCAGTTGGATCGGAAAATATACGGACGAAAACTTTACTTCGATAACCAAAAACGGCGACCGGTACTATCTTGTAACACATCCCGCATATACCTCTGTTGCCGCCTTAAAGAAAGGTCTTTCAAACTATTTTACTCCGAATATATATGAAGATCACGTAAACAGCTCCTATATTGATTATAACGGAAGATTATACGGTTTGGATTTTGCTTACGGCGATATAGGCCCCGAAAAAATTGCGGTTTCTATTTTATCTCAAACCGAAGATTATTGCGTTATTCAAATAATCGGGACTAACACCGAATATGATTATACTTCAACCGATCTTATGTCTATGAAAAAGATAAACGGTAAATGGGTATTTGATTACACTTACTTTATGTTTTATTTCTTTTAACAGCAAATAATCTCCGAAAATACGGCGGCGCGTACTGAGGTACGCGCCGCCGGAATATTTATATTTTGTTTACCATCTGTTTTCAACGTATTCGCAGAAGGCATACATATCTTTGATTTCGAGCACCTTGCCGTCGTCAAGAGTTACCTTGCCGCTCCAGAGGCCGTGAACCTGATGGGAGTGCATACGCATTATGAGGGCGTTTGTGTCGGAATGGTGGTCATAAAACGGCTTCATTGTCATATCAAAGCGTCCGTCCTCTGAAATAAAATGCCAGTTCTGCATATATTTATCGGGCTTCGGGAAGGTCTCAACGTCAACCGCGCCGAACTTGTGCGCCTTGCCGTCATAGAAGATGCAGGTTTCGGTGGCGTTGCTCTCGTCGCCTATGCCCCAGGTTATCTCAAAACCGAAAATGTGTTTTTTGCCCTCTTCGTCGGTTATGTAGGCAGAGCCGTTGCCCCAGTACCAAACAAGCGCATAGGGGGTGTCAACTCTGCCCCAGTCGAGAACGGTGAAGGTGTCGTCTTTGGAGAATTCATAAACCGTATTGGCGGTTTTGAAGGTTCCTTCAGTTGGCATGGAGTTTTGCTTTGTTGTCATAAAATATCTGTCCGGGAAGCCCTCAAAGGGGAGAACGGTTGTTATGTTTTCAAGTCCGGGCATAATGTCCATAACGAAGCTGCATTCGGTTTCGCCCTTTTTGAAATAAATGGTTCTCTTATCTTCCATTGTGTTAACTTCAAAAACAGCTCCGCCGACTTCCATTTTAACGTAGTTCGGCACATCGCCCTTCGGGGGAAGGATATATTTATCCTTGCCGCCGAGGAACAGCGCCATATCGCTTGCTATTGTTTTTCCGTTTACAAGGTCAACGAGCACCGCTGAGGCGTAGCCGCCGAGCGAGATATTTGCAAAGCTTATCTGCACCATATATTTGCCGTTTGAGAGCTGATAAAAATCCCACTCCTTGCGGCGCATTTCTTTTTTAACGCTCTTTCGGTCGTAATCAAAAACGTTGTGTCTTGCCCAGCCCTTTGCAAGAAGAGTTCCGTCGGAGGACAGCAGCTTTGTTGGTTCGGTATATTCGGTCTGTTTGCTGCTTTCTTTCCAATCCTGCCAGCCTTTATAGGTTTTCTCCATATATTTCGCCCCTTTATTTTTAATCAGCAATATTTTACCATAGTATATGATATAAAAGCAATATAAAATTCTCTTAAAACCACTTTTTTACTTTTGCAAATAGGGTGAACGCCCCAACCGTTAGGCCGGAGAGAAGAATAACGAAGAGATAGCCGTATTTCCAATGAAACTCAGGCATAGAATCAAAGTTCATACCGTACCAGCCTACTATTATCGTAAGCGGGAAGAATACGGTTGTCAGAACGGTGAAAAACTTCATGGAGTTGTTGAGCTTCAAATCGAGCGACGACTGATATGCGTCCTGCAGATGCTCCGCCGCATTATTGAGGGAATCAATGTCCTCTCTGAGCCTTACTATCTTTTTTGTTATATTTGAGAGGTAGATCAGGTCGTCGGACGGGAAAACATCGTTGTCGTTTTCTTCGAGAGCCTCGGTTATGTCCAGAAGCTGTTCATAATAGCTGTGCATAACGAGCAGCTCTTTTTTTGCTGCGAGGATATCAAGACTGAAGTCCTTGTCGGTGTCGTTATTAACAACGTCCTCCTCTAATTCCGAGAGCTGAAATCCTGTTCTTTCGATAAACTGAATGTCGTTTGAAATAAGGCTGTCAAAAAAAGCGCATATCAGCTTTTCGGTTGTAACGGAGGATGAGGGGTAGCGGTTTATTGCGTTCATAAATTTTTGTTTTATAATTCCGTCGGGATCCTCAACGTCAACAACGATAAAAGTATTCCTCTTTATAAAAATCGCAACGCAGCAGTGTTTCCCGGCGGCGCTTGCCGCCGCGGGAATGCGAAGCTCTGTGAAGGTGTAGCTGCCGTAAACTTCAACTCCCGAACGAAAATATTTATTCATACTAGCGCAAGCCTCTATATTTGCCGGGGAAAAGCCCAGCTTAAGCGAAGCCGCGGCTATTTCCGTTCCCGAAACAAAGCCTGTGGTGAGAGATGAATCATCTGCGTTTTTTAATTCTGTTTCATAAATTTTATCTCCGAACTGGTAAAACATATTGCCTCCGAGAAGTTGTTTGTTTTATATTACCATAAATTTTTGTTTTTTACAACATAATGAGCGCAATGCTTATTGACTTTTTTTTTAGTTAAATATATAATTTCAAACGAAAAAATAAACTGAGGAAATGTATGAACAAATCAGCCGCATATATGTGCGAAGGACCTCTTCTTAAAAAAATAATTTTCTATGCCCTTCCCGTTGTTTTAACGGGACTTTTGCAGCTTTTATTTAACGCCGCCGACCTCATTATAGTAGGACGTTTCGCCGGAAGCTTATGCCTTGGCGCGGTTGGGGCAACAGGCTCAATAATCAACCTCATAGTTAATCTTTTTATCGGCCTTTCGGTCGGCGCCGGCGTTCTGGTGGCGCAGGGTGTGGGCGCAGGAAGCTATGAAAACGTGCATAAAACCGTACACACCGCCATTCCCGCCGCGATTATCGGCGGTGCGGGACTTACTGTTATCGGAGTTGGCGGTGCGAGGCTTTTTTTGGAGCTGATGGGAACTCAGAGCGACGTTATTGATATGTCCGTTACCTATATGCGCATATATTTTTGCGGAATGATATTCAGTATGGTTTATAATTTCGGCGCGTCAATTCTCAGAGCCGTTGGTGATATAAGAAGCCCCTTGCTGTTTCTTTCTGCCGCCGGAATTCTCAATGTTTTACTAAATATTGTTTTCGTTGTGGGATTTAAGATAGACGTTGCGGGAGTTGCGCTGGCAACAATAATTTCGCAGGCGGTATCCGCAGCGCTTATAGTTTTTGCGCTGTCGAGGCGCGATGACGCCTGCAGGCTCTTTTTTAAGGAGATAAAAATATCAAAAGAGCATTTTGCGGGGATGGTAAGGATAGGGCTCCCCGCAGGAATTCAGGGCTCGCTGTTTTCAATATCAAACGTTCTCATTCAGTCGTCAATAAATTCCTTTGGCTCCGTTGCAATGTCCGGAAATGCCGCCGCGGGCAATATTGAGGGCTTTGTTTACGTTTCGATGAACGCCTTCCAGCAGACAGCAACCAATTTTGCCGGTCAGAATTACGGAGCAAAGCTCTATAAACGAATAGACAGAATAGTTATTATCTGCCTCATAAGCGTTACTTTTGTCGGGCTTACTCTCGGAAACCTCTGCGTTCTCTTTTCAAGAAAGCTTCTCGGAATTTATATAACCGATTCGCTTGAAGCGATAGAGATAGGCGTTCTGAGAATGAGCTTTATCGCCGCTCCCTATTTTTTGGACGGTATTATGGAGGTTATGACGGGAACTCTTCGCGGTATGGGGCGTTCGGTTATGCCAATGGCGGTTACAATAGCCGGTGTATGTGTTTTCAGAATCGTTTGGATAGCAACTGTATTCGCCATTCCCGAGTATCACACCCTCAAGGTTTTGTTTATATCATATCCGATATCCTGGAGCGTGACCTTTGCGGTTGAGCTTATAGCATATATCGTTATTATGAGAAAAATAAAAAAACAAAATACAGCCATATCTGCCGCTTAGTGCGGCATTTTAAATAAAGAAGGTTGATTAAAATGAAAAAGCCTGTACCAACAGAAAAGCAGCTTGAATTTATGAACTGGGAGCTTGGAGTTTTTTTCCACTTCGGCATACGCACTTTTAACGAGGGGCACACCGACTGGGACGGCGTTCATATGGACGTTAAGACCTTTTTGCCAACGCAGCTTAACGCCGAGCAATGGATAAAAACCGCGGCGGCGGGAAACGCGAAATATGCCGTTCTCACCGCAAAGCACCACGACGGTTTTGCTCTCTGGCCTTCAGAATTTACAGAATACAGCGTTAAAAATTCGCCGTGGAAAAACGGGCAGGGAGATGTTGTTAGGGAATTTACGGACGCCTGCCGGAAATATTCTCTTAAAGCAGGACTTTATTATTCTCCCGCACAGTTTGGATCAAGGCAGATGCAGGGAAAAGAGTATGACGATTATTTTATAAATCAGATTTCCGAGCTGCTTTCAAACTACGGCAAGATAGATTACCTCTGGTTTGACGGCTGCGGAAGCGAGGGGCATTCTTACGATGAAAAACGCATAATCAGCGCCATTCGCGCCCTTCAGCCCGATATTCTCATATTTAATATGTGGGATCCCGACACCCGCTGGGTCGGAAACGAGGAGGGTTTTGCGCCTTTGGGAACTTCTTTGGAGGAAAACGGAAAATTGTTGCCCTTTGAATGCGACTGCAAGATACGCCCTCATAACTGGTTTTTCAGCGAAAATGACGCAGAAACTCTCAGAAGTCTTGAAAATCTGGAGGGGCTTTATGATATGAGTGTCGGCAGGGGAGGAAACCTGCTTATAAACATCGCCCCCGACAGGCGCGGGCTGATCCCCGAAAGGGACGAAAAGCGCTTTGCCGAGTTCGGAGAGAGAATAAGAAAAAAATATTCCTCGCCCATAAAATCTGATATAATAAGATCCGGGGACGCCTATAATATAAGCAGTACGCTGAGCGTAAACGCAAACACCCTCATTATAAGCGAAAACCTGAAAAGAGGAGAGTGCGTTACGGATTTTTCGGTTTATTATAACTGCTGCGGAAACGAAATTCTTCTCTATGTCGGAAAAACCGTAGGTCACAAGCAGATAATTCATTTCCCAACCGTTTTTCTTGAGGGCGAAAGAAAGCTCACGCTTAAGATAACCGGCAGCAGAGGAGAATACGAGATAGAGGATATTCGTGTTTACGATTTGAAAATATAATTTGTTTCGGAATTAAATGAACATGCGGTTGGCATTATATAACAAAAACGCAAAGCGTTTTTCGAAATTCCGAATTCTTCATTATGAATTTAAAAAATGAGGCGATCAGTATGAAAAAAATAATTGTTGCAGGCGCAGGTCACGGAGGACTTGTTGCGGCGGCCTATCTTGCAAAAGAGGGCTTTGACATAACTGTTTTTGAAAAAAAACAGGAAAATGAGCTTGGCTATGATCAGTTTGACAGCGTTCACCTTGACGGATTTGAGTTGGCAGGGCTTCGAGTTCCGGAGGAATATAAGGTAAAGCGCACCGGCATAACCTTTGTTATCCCGGGAACGGATATCCCTCCGGTTAATCAGGGCGTTTCGGACGACAGATATAACGTTGAAATAGACCGCAAGGCTCTTTACCGCTATCTTATTGCTCCGGCAAAGGAAGCGGGCGTTAATTTCAGATTCGGATGCGAGGTTTTTTCTCCGATTATTTTCGGCTCCCGCGTTTGCGGCATAAAAACGTCTGACGGTGATTTTTACGCCGATATGGTTATAGACGCATGCGGCTTATATTCTCCCGTTCGTTCGGCTCTTCCCGAAGCTTTCGGCGTTCAGAACAGCATAACCGGAACCGATATTATGCGAACCTACCGCGCGTTTTATAAGCGAAACGCCGAAACAGGCGAATCCGAGCATAAATACGTTGTTTCGCTGCTCCCCGGAGAATTCTGCGGAATTATGTGGGCTATAACAAAGGATACCGAGGTCGATATCCTCATAGCGTCTATGACGCGCCCTCTAAGCGATGAGGATATAGCCGAAAAAACCGAAATGCTCAAAAATGCCAATCCGGTTATAGGCGAATTTATAAGAGGCGGGCGAGTTGCGGATATACCCGTGCGCGCGCCGCTCGGTATGCTTGTTGCGGACGGCTATGCCGCCATAGGCGACGCCGCTTTTATGACGGTTCCGCTGAAAGGCTCGGGTGTTGGCTATTCTATGCGCGCCGGAAAAATTCTCGCCGAAACGGTTATAGCAGACGAAAACGGATTTTACACCAGAGAAACGCTCTGGAAATATCAAACTCAGTATTACGATCAAATGGGCTTCGGCGCGACTCTTATTGCCGTTATAAAAAACGAGCTTCCCTTTTTGGCTCAGGACGATCTTGAATATTTTTTCAGAGAAAACATCATAACTCCCGATCTGCTTGAAAGCTTCGGAAACGAGGCAAAGTTCTCAAAAATAATAAGCTCCATAGGCTTAAAGGAGCTCAGGGAAAAGGCAAGAAAGGTGGTAGGCCATCCGTATGTAAGAAGTGTTCTTCTGAGGACAGGAAAGAATATAACAAGGGCTGTGGTTCTGCGCCAGAGCTTAAAGGATAAATACGAAACAAAGAGCGCGGCAAAGTGGATTGCATCTTATAACGGCTTCCTTGAGGGTATGCTCAGAGAGGCGCAGGATGAAAAGGAAACCGCCGAAATTGACAATTAAAAAACGGTTAAGAAAGGACGGATTTTATGAAAACCCCTACAATGGCTATCCAGCTTTACACTCTCAGAGACTACATTAAGACCGCAGAGGATTTTGACAAAACTCTTAAAAGACTCTCCGATATGGGCGTTAGAGATGTTCAGATATCGGGTATCGGCGATATCCCCGCCGAAACTCAGAGAGAGCTGCTCAGCAAACATAATATGAAGGTCTGCGTGACCCATAAGAGTTTTGATTGGATGAAGGACGATATTGACGCGGTTATTGCCCATCATAAAACCATTGGCTGTGACGCGGTTGGCATAGGCAGTGCGCCGGACGAGGGCAGAGGAAACAGAGGAAACGTTAAGCGTTTTATTTGTGAGGCCGAGGAAATAGCGAAAAAGCTCAAAGAAAACGGTATGACCTTTAACTACCACAATCATTCCTTTGAGTTTTACCGCCTTGACGACCATAAAGACTGTATGATGGAATGGCTGCTCCAAAAAACCGATCCCGCGCTTTTTAACTTTATTCCCGATGTTGCGTGGATACATTATGCGGGGGCAGACCCTGTCGGGATACTAAAAAGAATGAAGTGCAGAGTTAAGGTACTGCACTTCAAGGATTATATATTTGATTCCGACGGCAACCGCCATTTTGTTTCGCTCGGCAAAGGAGTTGTTGATTTGAAGGCCTGCTTTGATGCCGCAAAAGAACTGGAAATACCCTACATAGCCTATGAACAGGACAACGACTGGGCAAACGGCGATGCTTTTAAGGCAACCGAAGAGTCGTGGGAGTTTATGCAGAGTCTGCTCAAAGATTGAAAAAAGGTTTAATTAAGAAATCGGAAATCGGAATTCGGAATATCGGGAAAACCGCAATTGATTTTTGATTAAATATAATGTCAACGGCCGGTCTGCTCTGATTCCGAATTCCGCATTACGAATTCTTGATTGGCTTTAGTGGATTTTTACCGAATATTCCGCCTCAAAGCTCTCGTTTGGTTTAAGGGCGGTGCTGTAGGCCTTTTCTTCAAGTTTTTGTGAAAAGTCCGCGGCGTCGCACCGGCCGTACCACGGCTCAATGCAAACAAAAGGCGCATCCTTGCCCGCAGGCGACCAAACGCCGAAAAGAGGCGCAGAAAAGCTCACCGTAAGGATGGGCTTTTTATTTTTGTCAACAATCGTAACCTCGTCCGCCTGGGCGTTCTCCAAAATGAGAGCGTCCTCGTCAAAAAGCGAGGGTGAGAGGGGCATAATGCCGTTTTCAAGATCGATGTTTATTTTTTTGGTTGATAACACGTTGCTTCCGTAAACCAGAACTCCCGAGGTTATATTGTTCAGCACTTCGCCCTTAAGGCGATAAATGAGAGCGTCGGTTTTAAGGTCGCATAAAAATGCCGGATGCCCGCCTATTGAAAAGTGCATTTTTTCATTCCCCGTGTTTTTAACTTTCCACATTAGCGTTACTGTGTTTTCGTTCAAGCGGTAGCCTAAATTCAGTTCAAAGCTGAAAGGATAGTTCTTTCTGGTCTCCTCGGTATCGCAAAGAGAAAACCAGAGCTCGTTTTCGGTTTGCTCTTTCAGCTCAAATTCCATATCCCTTGCAAAGCCGTGGGAGGATGCAGAGTATTTTTGGCCGTTATAATAATATGTGTTTTCCTTTGTTCCGCCAACAAACGGAAATAAAATCGGTGAAGTTCGTCCCCAGAAGGCGGGATCGGCGTGCCACATAAGCTCTTTATCATCGGCCGTTTTTTTTATTGACTTCATCTCCGCGCCGAGCGAGTTAACACATACGCTCAGAACGTTATTTTTAAGTTCATAAATCATGGTTGTCTCCAATCGTTTTTTTTATATAATACACTTTTTCTTTCAGCAAATCAAGTTTACAAGTCCTTAATTGACAAGTTTTTCCCGGTATGATATACTTTTTTCAATACCGTAGAAAGGTCGTGTTTATTTGTATAACCAAAAACTTAACTCGCGCATATATGAAAAGCTCGAAAATATGCTGCATATCTATCAGAAATATCTGTTTACCAAGGTAGGGCAGCTTCAAAATACCGAGCGTTTTGAAACAAAGGAGCATTTGAGAAAGCCTCCCGCAGAGGGCTGGAATGCCGTTGAGCCCGGATATAACTGGGGCGGCGAATGGCAAAATCTCTGGGTAAAGGGCGATTTCACCGTGCCCGAGAGTCTTGCGGGAAAAAAGCTCTATGCGGTTTCAAACTGCGGCGGGGTGGAGCAGCTCCTTTTTATAAACGGCGTTCCCAAGGGAATTTATAACACCAAACACCGCGATTTTATCGGCGGAGACCACGCCAGCCAATATATCGGCGAGTTTAATGCGGGCGAGAAATTTGAGCTTGTGTTTGAATGCTATGCCGGCCATTTCTGCGTTGGAACCTCTCCCTATGAAAACTACGACTATCCCGAAATGCCGGAGCCATCCTATTCCCGTCAGTTCGGCGGCGTTGAAATCTGCGTTCGAAACGATGATCTTTTAACCCTCATCTGCGATGTTAAGGAGCTCCTCAATGCGGTTAAGCGTATTCCCGAGTCAAACTTCCTCTCCGCCAGGGCAAAAAAGGCTCTCAGAGAAGTAAACGACGTTTTGATGCTCTATCCGAAGCACGCTTCAACCGAGGAGTTTGATAACGGCATTAAGGCCGCTCTCGAAATAACCCGTCCGTTTTTTAAAGGCGGCAATTCGCGTATTTTCGGCAAGGTTGGCATAATAGGTCATTCTCATATGGACACCGCCTGGCTCTGGCCTGTCAACGAAACGATTCGCAAGTGCGCCCGTACCTATGCAAACGCATTGCATCTTATGGAGCAGTATCCCGAATATAAGTTCATTCAGTCCTCTGCGCTCCACAGCGAATGGATGAAGGACTATTATCCCGATATCTTTGAAGAGATGAAAAAAAGAGTTGCCGAGGGCAGATATGAACCCAACGGCGGAGTTTATGTTGAATGCGACTGCAATATAACCTCCGGCGAGCTTATGGTGAGGCAGTTCCTCAAAGGTCAGCAGTTTACCCGCGAAAACTTCGGCTACACTGCCGACAGCTTCTGGCTTCCCGATACCTTCGGCTATAACGGCAATATCCCGCAGATAATGCAGGGCAGCAATGTTAAATATTTTTATACCACCAAAATAAGCTGGAACGAGCAAAATAAATTCCCGTTTGAGAGCTTCACCTGGCGCGGAATTGACGGCAGCGAGGTTTTGACCCACTTTAACCGCACCCACTGCTGGCCGGACGTTGACGATATCCCCGAGGCTATAGATCAGATAAGCCTTAAGGATTCAACCGATATGCGCCTCGTTGCCTACGGCTACGGCGACGGCGGCGGCGGACCCACCCCCGGAATGATAGAAGCCGGCAGAAGAGCCGCTTCTCTCGAGGGTATGCCCGAGGTTGAGAATATGACGATAAGCGACTTTATGAAGGAGCTTGAAACTCAAAAGGAAAACCTTCCCGTTTTTAATGACGAGCTTTATCTTGAGCTTCACCGCGGAACATTAACTCAGATGCACAACGTTAAGCGCAAAAACCGCAAGGCTGAGTTTGCGCTCAGAGATATGGAATATTTCCACGTTCTTTCGGGCAGAGAGGTTACCGAGGAGCAGGATAAACGCCTTAAAACTCTGATGAAAAACCAGTTCCACGACATTCTCCCCGGTACCTGCATAACCCCCGTTTATGACATTTTTAACGAGGAAATGGATAAGGTTATAGCGGATTATAAGGCTGACACTGAGGACGATATCGCATCAATTGTTACTCCCTCGGATAAATACACTCTCTTCAACACCCTTTCGTTCGGCAGAAATGACGTTTCGGTTATTGAAAACGCCGAGGGCTATGCCAAAGACTATCCCTCCCAGAGATACACCGATATTTTGGGCAGAGATATGCTGGCGGTTGGCGGCGTTCAGATCGAGGGCTTCGGATCTGAGATAATTGAGCTCACCGATAAGGATAATAATGCAGGCTCCGCATTTAAGTATGACGGAGAAACGCTTGAAACTCCCTTTGCCGTTATTAAATTTGATGAAAACGGATATATAGCCTCTTTGGTTGATAAATCCAGCGGCAGAGAGCTGAGAAAAGAGGGCGGCGAACCTCTCAACGTATTCCTCTTCGGCGAAGATGTTCCGAGAAGCTGGGATAACTGGGATATTGAAAGAGACTCAGTTTTTGCTCTTAAACCCGTTTGCGGCTTTGAGGGAAGAGAGGTTATAACCGACGGACAGGTGGAAATTCGCCTGCGCTCAAAGTTTAGCATAGGCGACGGAACAACTCTTGTTCAGGATATGGTTTGCTATGCAAATTCCGCGCGCATTGACTTTAACACCCTTGTTGACTGGAACAGCCCCCACAGGCTTCTAAAGGTTGGTTTCGATATGGATATTGCAGCCTCATTTGCGCGCAATGAAATCCAGTATGGACACGTTAAACGCCCAACAACCGAAAATAACAGCCTTGAATACGCAAAATTTGAGGTATGCAACTATAAATATACCGACATAAGCGAGCCTCGCTTCGGCGCGGCAGTTCTCAACGACTGCAAATACGGCGTTACCGTAACCGACTGCAATATAAGGCTCTCGCTCCACCGCGGCGGCTCTCACCCCGATGTTACGGGCGATAATGGCAGCCACGAAATGACCTATTCTCTCCTTGTTCACAGCGGCGATTTCAGCGCGGAAAACACAGTTAAGCCCGCTTATGAGCTGAATGTTCCCGTTATTGCGGCAAAGGGCGAGGCAAAGTTTTCTCCCGTTATTTCGATAGACGCGGATAATGTCATCTGCGAGGCTCTCAAGCCCGCCGAAAGCGGAGAGGGAACAATTATGCGCGTTTATGAATGCGAAGGCGCGAAAACGACCGCCAAAATCTCGCTGTCGGGCGCGAAAAAGGCTGTTTTAACAAATATGCTTGAGGACGAAAAAGAAGAGCTTGCTCTTGAAAACGGCGTTCTCACGCTCACATTCAGACCGTTTGAGATAAAAACAATAAAATTCTGAGGAGAAGGTTTATGTCATTTTCGCTCTCAAAATACACCGAGCCCGATTTTAATTCGGAAAAATTAAAAAACGCTCCGTGCGCCCGTCTCCTGGAGTCCCCTCAGGACGGCGTTGCCCCCGAGGGCTATCACGCTATGAGCATTTTTCCCGAGTATTTTAATATTGACGGAAAATGGCTTTTAGCTGAGGAGAGCCGAATGGACTGCGTTCCTGTTTATGAAAATGAAAGAATAGTTGTCCGCGAGTTTCGGCATCTTAAAAAGGGCGATAGGGTTGTTTGCGGCAGGACCGAAAACGGCGAAGAGGGCATTTATCTTCACGCAACCGGATTTTTTGAGGCCGAGGACGAGAGAGAGCAGTTTGCCTTCCGTCAGGGGCATTCAAGGGAGACCTCCTTTTCGCGCGATTATGATGAGCTTTATGAGCTATTAAAGCACGATCGCGATAACGGCAAAATAGTTTGGGTTATGGGGCCGGCTTTTTCATTTGACCACGACGCGCGAAATGCATTTTCGCGTTTGATCGCCGGCGGATATGTTCACGCCGTTCTTGCGGGAAACGCCCTTGCAACCCACGATTTAGAGGGGGCGTATCTCGGCACCGCTCTCGGGCAGAATATTTACACTCAGAAAAACCAGCCTAACGGCCATTATAACCACCTCGACACAATAAACCGTGTTCGTCTATGCGGCTCAATAAAAAGCTTTATTGAGAGCGAGAAAATAGATAACGGCATAATATACAGCTGCGAAAAATACGGCGTTCCCTATGTTTTAGCAGGCTCCATCCGTGACGACGGCCCTCTGCCCCGCGTTTTTGCCGACGTTTATAACGCGCAGGACGCTATGAGAGAGCAGATAAAAGATGCAACTACCGTTATCTGTATGGCAACAATGCTCCATACGATAGCAGTTGGAAATATGACCCCGTCATATAGAGTTATGCCTGACGGCACTGTCAGAAAACTATATTTTTACTGCGTTGACATATCCGAGTTTATGGTGAATAAGCTCACGGACAGAGGAAGCCTTTCTTCGCGCGGCATCGTTACAAACGTGCAGGACTTTATTGTTAATATAGCAAACGGATTAAAAGTTTAATCTTATGAGAGTTTAGATATCAGAATTTAGAGTTGAGATTTTTGGACTAAAATTTTAAAATGCCGATCGAGACCTCTTATCTTAACTATAAAATCTAACCTCTTTAAAATATTTAACCAAAGGATTTTTCTATGTTTAAGGACATTGTTAAAAAAAGCCGCAGCTGGCGGGGCTATGACGAAAGCAGAAAAATATCTCGGGATGAGCTTACCGAGCTCGTTGACTGCGCGAGGTTCGCGCCGTCCAGCGTAAACCGCCAGCCGTTTATGTATTATCTCGCAAATGAGGAAGAGCAGCTTAAAGCTATTCAGCCCCTAACGGGCTGGGCGAGAGCCTTGCCCGGAAAGGGACTTCCCTATGAGGGCAAGCGCCCAACCGCTTTTATAGTTATATGCCAGAACAGAAACTGGGAAGCCGATATAGCGCGCTTTCAAAAGGACGTCGGCATAGTTGCCCAAACAATTCTTTTGGCGGCAACCGAGATGGGACTTGGAGGCATAATGATCGGAAATTTCAGCCCCGAAAAAATTTCCTCAGCCCTTAATTTGTCCGAGAATATCGTTCCGGTTCTTATAGTTGCCGTCGGCAAGCCGGACGAGGAGATAGTTTTAACCGAAGTAAGCGAGGGAGAAAGCCTCAATTATTATCGGGATGAAAACGATGTTCACTATGTTCCCAAACGTAGGCTTGAGGATATATTGATCTGATTTGTTTTAGCAAAGCGGACGCTGAAAAGCGTCCGCTTTTTCATTAAATAAATGCGTCCCGCTTTTTTTGAAGCATAAACACCAAACCAGTTACAATGCTTTTCGGAAGGATCGGAACAAACGGGAGCGATAGCCTCAGGGGAAGCTGCACGCATGGAGAAACGTTCATTTTTCCTTTCAGCATAGCTGAATATGCCTTTTTTGCCGCCTCTTTGGGACTTGCTCGCTTTGAAAAGAGAAGAGTGTCCTCTAAATGCCCCTTTTCGGCAAAATCGGTTGCCAAAATCCCGGGCATTACAGTTGTGAGCGTTACTCCGGTGCCCTTCAGCTCTCTCCATATCGCGTTGCCGAGGCTTTTTAAATATGCTTTTGATGCAAAATATACCGCCTGAAGCGGCCCCGGAAGAAGCGCGGAGATGGATGAAACCAGCAAAACTCTTCCCGAACCGCGGGATATCATATCCGGCAAAAACAGCTTAAGAAGCATTGTGTTTGCCTGCACATTCACCGCCAGCATAGCCATATCCTTCTCTATATCCCGCATTGCAAAGCTGCCCTGACCGCCGAAACCGGCGTTGCATATAAGATAGTCAACGCTGAGGGAGTTATCTTTGCAAAAGCGGTATATTTTTTTTGTATTCTCTGCTTTTGTAAGATCGGCAGAAACGGTGTAAACCGGAACGCTGTATTCCTTTTCCAATAATTCCTTTTGCTCAGAAAGCCTATCTTCGTTCAGGTCTGAAATTATGAGCGCGCCGCCGTTTTTTGCGTGAATGCGGGCAAAAGCAGAGCCCAGCCCTCCGTAAGAGCCTGTTATCAGCGCGGTTTTAGGCTTATTATTCATGTTAATTCCTCCTTAAATCTCCGTTTGCGGGGTTATCAAGCAATTTTCCTGTTTCGGAAAAACGTGAACCGTGACACGCACAGTCCCACGAGCGTTCGGCTTTATTCCAATTGAGCGCACAGCCGAGGTGCGGACATCGCTTTGTTTTCGGAGTAAGCAGTCCGATTGCGGATTCAAGGATGTTAATAAAAAGCTGAGGGGTGAGCATACTTCGGGAGGGTGAGAAAATGTCCGCATATTCATAATCCCTCCCTAAAACCATATCCCTCAGGAGCATAGCCGAGGCTAAGGAGCCTGTAACGCCCCATTTGTTAAAGCCGCTTGCAACGTAGAGGTCGGTTGTGTTTTTTGAGTATCGCCCTATATACGGCATTTCGTCAAGGCTCATACAGTCCTGCGCCGCCCAGCGGTACTGTTCTGAGGAAGCGGGATAATAGGTTTGGGCAAACTGTTCAAGCTCTGCCCATCCGCCGCCTTTTTTGCCTGTACGGTGATCTGCGCCGCCAAGCAGCAGCAGTTCCCCGGCATTTCTGAAAGAAAGCCCTGTTTTGCAGTCGTCAACATACATACCCTTAACGTCCTGCGCGTTTTTCAGCGCGAGAACATAAGAGCGGTGCTGATAGAGCTTTAAAAAATAAGCGCCGTGTTTGTTTATAAAAGGGTAATGCGTGGCAACTATAACCTTATCGGCGTATATTTTCCCGCTGTCGGTTATTGCCGTGTTCCCTTCCATAGCCCTAACAAACGTGTTTTCCAAAATATTAAGCCCTTTCGCTATTTCGGAAATAAATTTTACGGGATGAAACTGCGCCTGTTCAGGAAAGCGCACAGCTCCCGCCGTTTTTATCGGAAGCGGGAGCTCGCGGCACAGCTCTGCGCCGTATCCCAGCTTTTGCAAGGCTGCCATTTCGCTGTCCAGAGCGGCGGGATCGTCCACAGAGTAAACAAAATTATCCTTAATTTCGTAGTCGCAGTCTATACCGGCGCACAGCGTTTTATACAAATCGAATGCCGCGCGGTTTGCCTCCAAATATTTTTTTGCGGTTTCATATGAATTCTTTTTTGCAAGCCGGTGGTAAATAAGACCGTGCTGAAAAGTGATCTTTGCCGTGGTTCTTCCGCTCTCGCCTGAAAAGATACGCCCCTTCTCCGCAACGATCGTTTTTACGCCGCTTTCTTTAAGTAAAAAAGCGGTAAGTATTCCTGCAAGACCGCCTCCTATAATAAGCACGTCTGTGCGTTCGTCCCCGCGCGCTTTATTAAACCTCGGCAAAGGTGCGCCGGCAAGCCAATACGATTCCATGTGTTGCATCTCCTTTTTATTTTATTTTTTACCGGCTGTGTGCGTATATTCCTGATAAAAATATAAAATCCCAAACCATCCGATGGTTCGGGATTTTTTGCTTAGTCACAATAACAGAGTGAAATTCTAATTTTGTTCGGGATTTTCTCGTCACGATATCAGCGTGAAATTCTAATTTTTGTTCG
>JAFLUL010000002.1:33452-66122 GCA_022508845.1 Oscillospiraceae bacterium
TTTTCTCGTCACGATATCAGCGTGAAATTCTAATTTTTGTTCGGGATTTTCTCGTTATAATATCAGTGTGTAAGTTTAATTTTCGCTCAGGTATTTTATAGCCCCTGCTGCTGCCACTGCGCCGTCGGCGGCGGCGGTAACAAGCTGGCGCACTTCCTTTTGGCGGTTATCTCCCGCAACAAAAATTCCCGGTGTTTTGGTTCGGCAGTTTTCGTCCGAGGCGGCGTAGCCTATGTCGTCCAGTTCGGCAACTGCTGCAAAACTGCGGGTTTCGGGTATGCGCCCAACGGCAACAAACAAACCGCTGACCTCTATCGTTGAAGCCGCACCGCTGTTGCTTGTTACCTCAATACTTTTCAGCCCTTTCTCTGCGTTCAGGGCGGTAACGCTGCTGTTTAAAACAAAACTTACGTTTTCTCGCTCCTTTAATTTTTGAACGGTTGAGGTTTCACCGCGAAATTCATCGCGGCGGTGTATGAGATAAACCGTGTTGGCAATGTCTGAAAGATAGAGAGCGTCCTCAAGGGCGGTATTGCCGCCGCCAACAACCGCAACCTTTTTTTTGCGGAAAAAATTGCCGTCGCAGGTGGCGCAATAAGAAACGCCTCTGCCTATAAGCTCATTTTCATTCGGCAGGCCAAGCTTTCGGGGGGCTGAGCCTGTTGCAATAATAACAGCGCGGGCAGTGTAGCTGCCGTGAGGGGTGAAAACCGTTTTTATTTCGCCGTCTGTTTTTATATCAGTTGCCCGCTCAAGCTTGATCTCAGTTCCGAGGATCTTTGCCTGTTCGGTAAGGCGGGTTGCAAAATCAAAGCCTGAGATATGTTCCCAGGTTGGGTAGTTTTCAATATCCGGCGTGTTTATTATCTGTCCGCCGCAGCTTTTTGCCTCCAAAACCAAAACGCTCTTAAAGGCTCGGCGCGCGTAAACGGCGGCGGTAAGCCCCGCCGGGCCTCCGCCGATTATAATAATATCGTACATACTCATTCTTTGGCAAGCGAAATAAGCTCATCCTTTGAGATAAGCCCTACGCTGCGGTTTGTTTCCTCGCCGTTTTTAAAAACGATAAGGCAGGGAATTGAAGAAATGTCGTTATCCTCTGCCAGAGTTTCCTCATCGTCAACGTTAATCGAAACAAATTTTACTTCGCTCAGCTCATCCGAAACCTCTTCGAGAACGGGCGCAAGCATTTTGCATGGGCCGCACCAATCCGCGTTGAAATCGGCTATAACGGTCTTTTCGGATTTTAATACCTCCGTTTCAAAGGTATCTGACGTAACTTTTTTAACAGCCATTTTTGTCTTCCTTTTCTTTTTTTCTTAGTTTATCCGCTTTTGCGGTTAAAATTACAGCAGAGACTTTATGTGGCTCTCAAGCTTATCGGCGATTTCGGTGGGTGCAAAACGTTTAACAACGTTTCCCTCACGGTCAACAAGAAATTTGGTGAAATTCCAGCGGATATCTCCGGCTTTTTTTGTTGAACTGCTTAAGGCTGACATCATTTTCATTGCGGCCTTGTTTGCAAATCCGCTGATTTCCTCCTCGGGCTGAGCTGACTTTAAGAATGAATAAAGCGGCTCCTCGTTTTCGCCGTTTACCTCAATTTTTGCGAGCTGATCAAACCGGGTTTTGTATTTGGCGGTGCAAAAGGAATGAATTTCCTCATCGCTGCCGGGCGCCTGGTTCATAAACTGGTTGCAGGGAAAATCAAGAACCTCAAAGCCCTGCCCGTGATACTTCTCGTAGAGCTTTTCGATGCCCTCATATTGAGGAGTAAAGCCGCAGCCCGTTGCGGTGTTAATTATAAGCATAACCTTTCCCCTGAAATCCGAAAGGTCAAGCCCGCCCTCTCTGCGTTTTTTTTCTTAAAATCATAAATTGTCATAATAAACCCCTCCTTTTATTTAAGCGCAATTAAATTGCATTAAATAAAAAATGAGGCGTCAAGTATTATATGCGATTATTTGATGGCAAGCCCGTCTTTAAAAGCATTCCCAACTCTGCCGCCAACCTTATAATAGCCGCAGGTAAAGGGGTCAAAGGCAATGGCCTCCAGCGAATCAATATCCACCTTGCCGTCTTTTAAATTGGCTTCTTCAACCGTTGTTCTCAGCACCTTGCCCGCAACGCCGATACCGGTTTCTCCGCTCTGGTATTCGATAAACTCGCATTCCATTGCAACGGGAAGCTCGTTTATTATCGGCGCGTCAATAATATCCGATTTTGTGTAGGTGAGTCCGCTTTTTGCGAGCTTATCCTTTTCTTTATTCCCGCTTACAACTCCGAAATAGTCAGCCTCGATAACGTGCTTTGCGTCCGCAATGTGAACGGCAAAGGCCTTTCTTTTTTTAATATTTTCAACAGTCTTATGGCTCTCAGAGAGATTGAGGGCGATCATATCGCTTTGGATCATCATGCCCCATGCGGCGTTCATAACGTCAACGCTGCCGTCCTCGTTAAAGGTGGAGATGAGCAGCACCGGCATAGGAAAAATCGCGTCTGTTGTTTTGATCTGCTTTTTCATAATTGTTTCTCCTTTTTATATTATTAGAGGTATTAACATATTTATCCTTTTTTCACAGAAAACATATTATCATATTATTAAGAGAAAATCAAATCGAATTTTTTTAGATACAAGTATATTATTATGAAAAATTTTACTGTTTTCCAAGGTTTCAAAAGGTTTTTTTAGAGCAAGCAAATATTTTTTGCGGAATGTTTGCCGATATAAGCGTTATTTTTGAATTTTTAAAAAATATTTTAATTTAGAGTTGCAAAAGGGTTGGATATTTGGTATTATGTAAGATGAAAAAATGGCGTATTGTCTGAAAGTATACCCAAAAGGCATTGTTTATCGCTGCTCGCGAGTACGGGGTCAGACGAAAAACAGCGGCAAATTAAACATTCCCAAACGGTTATTTGCGCAATACGGTTTTCCGGTATTGAAAGGAGAATGATAGATACATGGAAAAGAAAAATATTATGAACTATAGCGTACCGAAAAAAATGCTCAGCGCATTTTTGGCGTTTGTTATGGTACTTACTGCGGTAGCAGTGGGTATAATTCCGCTTGACCCAGTTACACAGTTTAAGGTGAATGCAGCATATACGGAGCTTACGGCATTTCCAACTAACGCAACCGCGTTAAACGGATATTATAAGCTGACGTCAAATAAAACGATTTCTGCTTCTGGTACCACTGCCAGCGGTTGGTCTGTGGCCGCAAATGCAACGGCACTTATATATATTGCTGAGGGCGTAACTCTTACCGTGACCGGCGGAAAAGCCTCCGGTACTACCGGTGGTAAAGCAGGCATTCTTATGAATACCGGTAGCGTTTTGATTATAACAGGTCCCGGTAACCTCAAAGTTACCGGCGGTAATGGAGCAAACGGCAGTAATGGTTCCAAAGGCGAAGATGCATCTACAGCAGACAGTGGCAAAGGCGGTGCTGGCGGAGCTGGTGGCGGCGGCGGCGGAGCCGGCATCGGCGGCAATGGCGGCGATGGTGGCAGTGGTGCTAGTGAAACCAGTTCATCCGATGTGAATGGAAATTCCGGTTCTTCTGGATCGAACGGCGGAGCCGGTGGTACGGTTTATGTTTTGACATACGGAACTAATACTTTAACTGCAGGTAGCGGCGGCAGCGGCGGCAGCGGCGGTTCCGCAGGTGGTAATTCGTCCTTTATGATTACGTGGTACGGCGGTGGCGGCGGAGCCGGCGGCGGCGGCGGTTATGGCGGTTCTGCTATTGGTGGCGGCGGAGCCGGAGCTGGCGGCGGCGGCGGCGGAGCCGGTGGTCGCTACTCTCAAGATAAGGGTTCTCCTGGCCTTGGAGGAAAAGGCTCAAGCAATGGTAGCAACGGATCCGGCGGAAGTTGGAAAACTTCTGGTTCGGGAGGCAGTGCAGGTACGAATGGCACCGGTTCGCTAGGTTATACTGCTCCTGAGGCTGCAAAAATTACAGTCAGTCTCAACAAAGTCGGCGGAACAGGTGGTAGTAACGATGTAAAGTGCACTATCGGCTATCCAATGACAACAATTACTCCACCCACCAAAGTAGGATATACATTTGAGGGATATTATACTGCCGAGTCCGGTGGAACGAAATATTATAATGCAGATGGCAGTTCCGCACATATTCTTGATTATAGAGCTCTTGATCTTTATGCTCATTGGACTTTAAATAAGCACTATATTGATATAAACAGCTATATTTATTCCGTTTCAAAGGACACCGGAACAGACGATGGCGGCCTTGGAAATAAGGCAACCGCCAATGTAACTGTTGGAGGAACGCTGGTTGGTAATGCGGTAAACGACTACTATGGTCAGCACGATTACAATAGTTCCTACAGTATTTCTGTCGAGCCAATCGCCGGTTGGAAATTAGACGGCGTAAGAGAACCCTTAAGTGGGTATACAATTGGTGTGAATACTGATTCAAGCATTGTTGTGAGCGGCAATATCCCCGATAATAATCTGTCTTTCCGGTTTAATCTTCGACCCAAGGTAATCAAGCTTACACTGGATGATCAAAATGCCGACAGCGGCAAGACCGGTACGGCTACTGTCTATTACAAATACCAGCAGAATTCCACTCAGGATACGAGCAATACAAGTTATACCGGCACATATTTTACAAACGGAGATAATTCTAATAATACTGTTACCGGGGTTATCACTGCTATTACAAAACCCGAAAAAATCGGCTATACATTTGATGGTTATTGGGATGCTGCAATCGGCGGTACGCAATATATTGATACTAATGGTAACTTTATAGAGACTTACGGTCAAACAGCGTATAATACTTTTACTGAGGATAATACGCTCTATGCCCATTGGACACTCACTTCGTATACCATAACATATAACACCAACGGCGGTGATCCAATTACCGCTAAAACATACACAACAACGGATAACACCTACAGATTGCCCACTCCGGAGAGAAAAGGCTATAATTTTGTAAGGTGGGACGCTTCTAATAACACCGGAAACTGGGATCAACCAAGCTATAAAGCTGACGATCCGGTTAGCGGCAAATACGGCGATGTTACTCTCACAGCCGTATGGGAGCCGAGAACATTTACCGTTACTCTTGATAAGGATGGCGGAGAAGGCGGAGATTCGGTTGTTCATCCCACCTTTGATGCCGATATGCCGGAAATCAGCATACCCTCAAAATTGGGCTATGATTTTGACGGTTACTATGCAGAAGAAGACGGCAAGGGAACGAAGTATTATGATGAGTTCGGTAGATCCGCAAATAAATGGGATCGAACCTCGCTCACTAAGCTCTATGCCAAATGGATACCGGACGAATATACAATTATATATAACGGCAATCAGCCTGAGGGTGCTTCCGGCAGTGTTGCTGATCTTCCCGGAAGCCATACCGAAACCTACGGTGAAGAGGTTACCATAGCAAATGCTCCCACCTTAGCCGGCTGGACATTTGAGGGCTGGAATACAACTCCCGACGGCAAGGGCGATTGGTATTATGCGGGTGATAAAGTTGCCGACAACAAGCTCTATCCCGGCACAAACAGCGGTTCTGTTACGCTCTATGCCCAGTGGACGCCGAAAACATACACGGTTCATTTTGACGGCAACGGCTTCACCGGCGGTCTTATGCACGATCAGACCTTTACCTACGATACGCCCGGCAGACTCTCCGCAAACGGTTATTCTCGCAGATATACCGTTACATACCACGAGATATATAACGGCGTTGATACTTTGCATACAACATACGCAATATACACCTTTGCCGGATGGGCAACTGAAGAAGACGGAGCCGTTAAATATACAAACGGACAAACAGACGTTAAAAATATTACATCAGAGGACGAAATAACCCTTTATGCCGTTTGGGAGGGCGGAACCGTAACCCTTGCAAACTACCCCCACACGGGTACGGCCATTGAGGCATGGTATTCCGACAGCAGCCTCAGCGACAGCAGCTATGCCGGAAAGCCCGGGGAAACCTATAAGCCCGGAAAAAACGTTGACCTCTATGCAAAATGGGTTGAGAATGAATATGATATTATTTATGCCGCAAACGGCGCAGAAGGAACGGCGCCCGATTCGCAGACCGGCATAAAATATGACGAGCATGTTACATTAAAAGACAGCGGAACGCTTTCAAAAACAGGCTATGAATTTGCCGGCTGGAACACCGAGGAAAACGGCAGCGGAACTCAGTATAATGCCGGAGATAAGGTTCAAGGGCTTACAATGGACAGCTCCATAACCCTTTATGCGCAGTGGACGCCCAAAACCTATACCGTTACTTTCCATTCCAATGACGGTACAGGCAGCTCCGCAGCAGCTTCGGCCACCTATGACGCAGCCTGGCCTGCCGCTCCCTCCATTGCTCGCGCCGGACTTACCTTTGAAGGCTGGTACAGCGAGAACGGAGAGGTTAAGTATTATAACGCGGACGGCACTCCCGTTAACAGTGCCTACACAATTGACGGCGATACGGAAGTTTACGCCAAATGGACGACCGTTAAATACAGCATAAAATATGTGTCGGGCGTTGCCGGAGATACCAATGTTTCGGATATGCCTGAAACTAACCCCGCCGAAAAGGAATACGGAGTTAACTTAACTCTTGCCTCCGCTCCGAAAAGAACCGGATATGTTTTCGCAGGCTGGGCAACCGTCGACGGAAAAATTATTTATGCAGCCGGAGCCGATTTTAACGCCGATCCCGAAAATGTAACCGATGAAACCGTTATAACTCTCACTGCAACCTGGGAGGCTGTTAAATATACCGTTGAATATGACGGCAATGTTCCCTCCGGTGCTGACAGCAGTACGCTTTCAAACGTTCCCGCGGCTCAAACCAAAACCTACGGCGCAGCTCTTAAGCTGAGCGAAACAACTCCCTCGCTTGCGGGATATGAATTTTTAGGCTGGGAAATTTATGTTGGAGAAAACAGAATCGGCACAGGTATGCTTAATGCCGGAGCTGTACTCAACACGGACTATGTTAACGCACAGGGTGAAAAGGTAACTCTTAAAGCGCATTGGACTGAAGTTGGATATAAGGTTATCTATAACGCAAACGGCGGCGAACCTGAAACTCAGGAATTTGATGTTTCATACGGTGTAACTTATCCCATACCCGAAGCTGTTACAAGAACCGGTTATGAATTTATCGGCTGGTTCACAAGCACAGGTGTTGAGATACATCCCGGCGATGACGTTTATAATCCGCCGGCAGGAACGGTTCTCTTTGCCCGCTGGGAAATAAATAAGAGCACAGTTAAGGTTGATCCGAACGGCGGTAACTGGGATGGCGAAACCGAAAAGACCTATACTGACGGATATGATTCATATATTGATATCCCCGTACCCACAAGAGAAGGCTATACCTTTACCGGCTGGGTTCTTAAAGGCGAAGGCGATTCAGAGCCGAACGGAAAGCTCTATGACAATACCTATGTATTCGGCGCAGAGAAGAACAAAACCGATATCCTCACAGCTCAATGGGATCAGATAAAGTTTGATATAACCCTTATTCTCGGAGCCGGTTATGAGGTTGTTGAACAGAGCGCTTCTTCCGTTGAATATAACGGCAGTTATACTGTTAAAATCAAACTTTCCGAGGGCTATACAAAGAGCGGCGCGCCGAGCGCAACGGTCAATAGCTTACCTCTTGGCGCTGTAGATAACGGCGACGGAACCTATACATACACCGTTACTGAAATAAAAGAAAATAAGACGGTTAAAATTGAGGACGCTCAGAAAAACACTTATAACATTACCGTAACCGATGACGGCGCAAAAGGCATTGCCGGCTATGCGCCTCAAAACAGCGTAAGCGTTGAGCACGGCACCGGAACAACCACCATAACCGTAACTCTTGATGACGCTTACTCAAATTCAGATGCTCCGGTTATAACTTATAACGCTTCCAAGGCAAGCCTTTCCGGCGGCGTTAAGAAGGTCGTTAACGGCAAGACGGTTTACACCTATACGGTATATAATGTAACTGATGATTGCGAGTTTATCATAGGCTCAGCAACAGCTAACAGCTATATTGTAACTCTCAGCGGAACAATGGTTGGATATACTGTTACAGAGTATCCGGCTTCGTCCGTTGAATACGGAAAATCAGTAAGCTTTACAATTGAGCTGGAAGACGCATACTCAAAGAGCGGCGCTCCCGAATGCTCCGTTAAAATAGGCGAAAACGATGTTGAAAGCTCTGATATCAAGGTGTCTGTAAACGGCAGATTCATAACATACACCGTTGAGAACATAACTGATAACACTCAGATATTTATCGGGGATGCAGTTATAAACGAATATTCGGTAACTCTTGTTTCCTCCGATGTTGGTTACAGCGTAACAACCTATCCGGCGGCTGTTGTCAGCCATGGCGATAGCGTAACAGTTAAAATAATGCTCAACGAAGCTTACAGCAACTCTCCCGCCCCGGCCATCAGCCTTGATCCGGCAAGCGCAGGAAGCGCCCTGCGCCATAAGAACGGCAATGAAGTTACCTATACCGTTACAAATATAAAGGACGATATCAAGATAACAATAGGCGACGCAGCAAAAAACAGATACACAGTAACATTCTATCCGGGCGCCGGAGTTGATATGTTTGATATGGATAAAAACGAGATCACCGAAGGTAAACAGTTCGCGGTTTATTACGGCGACAGCTTCAGCTTCACTCTCGGAAACACCGGCTCGTTTATACCCAAGGTTTTCGCAAACGGAGTTGCTGTTGAGCCGAATGCGAACGGAGTTTATACCGTAAATGTTACGAGAAATATCATCATAACAACAGAGGACGTTAAGTATACCGTGATCTTTGTTGACTGGGATAATTCAATTCTTGCATCGTTTATAGTTTCGGCTCACGATAACGCTCCGACCGACAAGTTCAGCAAGCCTAAGAGAGAGAGCAGCGATTATCATCATTATGAATTCAGCGGATGGCTTTGCACCTCCCCGAAGGGCAGCTATGAAGTTGGCGATATGCTGGAGGATGTAACCGAAAACAGAGTATTCCAGGCTCAGTATATTACCGAGCATCATGATCTTCCGCTTGATTCAAGCAAAGACGGACATTGGCATTATTGCCCCGAGTGCGGTTATAAAGAGGATGTTGCGTCTCACACTCCCGGTTCACTTAAAATTGAAAACAGAGTTCCCTCAACCTGCACAACCCGCGGCAGCCACGATGAAGTTCTTTACTGCACGGTTTGCAAATATGAGATAAAGAGGGAAAACGTTACCGACGAGCTTGATTTCAATAACCACTCAACCGATAAGACCTACTCCGAAATCCTTTATAACGCAAACTGCAAAGAGGCAGGACGCAAGGTTTACTATTGCCTTGCCTGCAAGCATGTTGTTGCCTATGAGGAAATTCCCGTTAACGCGGATGCGCATAACTGGGGCGCTTGGGTTGCCAACGGCGACAATATGAGCCATTCAAGAACCTGCGTTCGCTGCGATATGGAGCAGACGAAGTATCACAGCCTCAGAGAGATTTTCCGTTCCGGCGCAACCTGCGTAACAAACGGCAGCACCGTAAGCTTTTGCCCGGACTGCACAACGGTTGTAACCGAGGCTCCCCCTGCAACCGAAAAACACATCGCCGGCGATCCCGTTTGGGAGAATTATAAGGCTCCAACCTGCGTTCAGCGCGGCAGATATGATTTGGTAAGACATTGCACGATGTGCGGTCTTATTATGGATGAGTATACTCAGCATATAGACGTTCCCGCAACGGGAATCCACAGCTATGAGTTGAAGTTCTACACAGTTGACGGCGCGATTATCGACTATGACCGATTTGAATGCGGCTTTAAGGTTTCTGCCTACTATGAATGCACCTACTGCGGCCATCCTTATACCGAGGAATTCACAGTTGAGCATCAGTATGAATGGGAAATGACCACCCCGCCTACCGATAAGGCGAGCGGAACCGCAACAGGCGTATGCTCCAAGTGCGGAGATACTATCACGGCTGAACTTCCCTTTGAGCCAACCGGTGAGAGATTTATTCAGTTTATAGAGCAAAAGGGCGTTTCCTATGTGATCCCCTACGAGCAGGATAAGGAAACCGGCGCGTGGACAGCAAATTCCTCCAATCCCACAAAGGTGAGCGGAAGAATAGGGTTCTATACAAACGTTGATCTCAAATTCTTCGTTTATATCAGCAACGCCTTTGGTTATAACGATTATGACGTTTATATTGACGGAGTTAAGGCAGTTCAGAATCCGGACGGCTCCTACAGCGTTAAGGCCTCCGCAGAGAATGCGAGCATATCCGTTGTCGGAACAACTCCTTCGGTTATAGATCCCGGCGATTCAGGAACGGACAACGGCGGAAATAACGCCAAGCTCTCGATCTGGCAGAGAATAGTTAACTTCTTCAAGAGCATCGGCGATTTCTTCAGAAATCTGTTCTCATAAAAAACTGAAAAAGGGACTGCCCTTAATGGGCAGTCCCTAAGTATAAGTAAGATATGACAGAAAAAGAATATAATAAAATGTATGATAAGCTCAACAGGCTTTTTGACGGAGTTACGCCGCTTAAAAAGGACTGCGGCGCGCTTTGCAGCGGAGCGTGCTGCAAGGGCGACGATAAAACGGGGATGCTCCTTTTTCCGTTTGAAAAAACACAGCTGAGAGAAATTTCAGAGAACGGCCGAAGATTTGTTGTTTGCTCCGGAGAATGCAACAGGAGCATTCGCCCTCTTTCCTGCAGGATCTTCCCTTTTTTCCCTACTCTGAATGAAAAGGGGAAAATCGAAATTGCCGCGGATAAGAGGGGATATGATATCTGCCCCCTTGTAAGGCACAGCGAGGAAATAATTTTTGACCGCCGATTTTTAAGAAACGTTAAGAAGGCGGGGAAAATCCTTTCAAAGGACGCTCAGTGCAGAGCCTTTCTGCAGGAAATAAGCGAACAGATAAACGAGCTTAACGAATTTATAAATAAAATCAACATTTAGTAAAAAAAGCCGCGTTAAGATTTTCTTAACGCGGGCTGTTTTTTAGGCTTTACCAATTTATATCCCAAACTTCAATCTGTTCGCCGGTAAAATCGGCGGAGCCTGTTATTCCCATGGCAACTGCCTTTGCATAGGCTGAGAGCGGAATAGAGTAGGTTACGCTCTGAACATATCCGTCAGAGCGAATAAGTGCGTCAATTATTGAGCCGGAATATTTGATATTAACTTCCTGAACGCTTATAACCGAAAATTCGCCTGCAATGTCGAGATAGCCTATTGAGGAAGCGTTGAATTTCGGTATGTCTGAGAGCGAATTTACCTCTTCGGGAACAAGCGTCAAAACAACGTGCGCAAGTCCGTTTTCGTCCGATATGGACGCACTTTCAACACCGTTGGGGGTGAGAGAAAAAGCTGAGGTTTTAGGGAGAAGAAGTTGAATTTTTTCTCCCTCGCTTGCTAATGCAATTCCGTCCGCGAAGAAATAATCCTCCTCTGAGGGCTTTATAACGAGATCCTTAACAAAGTTTACCGCCTGAGTTACGAGATTTCCGCCGGGGTTTACGTTTGTTATGGTTGAGGAAAAGCTCTCCTTATGGTGAACGGTTATATTGCCGGTATATCCCTTTGTTTTGTTTACAGCGGCGGAGAGGAAATTAACTATATCCGCCTTTGAATATGAGGAATAGTCAGTTTTCTGCACCTCGGCGGGAGCTGAGGCGGTTTCAGACGGCTCAGTTTCGGAAGAAATGGGCTGAGATTCGGTCCGGGAGTCGGATTCGCTCTGTGAAACACTTTCGCTTTCGCTCGGTTCCTCAATTTCGGATATGCTGCCGCTTTCGGATGTGCTGTTTCCGGAGGTATCATCGCCGGAATTATCTTTGCAGGCGGCAAAGGTCAGCATTGAAAATATCAGCAGCACCGACAAAATGATTTTTATGCTTTTCATAGAATTTGCTTTGGTTTGGCTTATGACTGAACGGTTGCGGGGGCTGATTTCTTTTCGGCTGAAACCTGAGCGCGTGTTTCCTTAATGGAGGAGCCTATTGCTTTCCCTGTGCCCTTAAAGCTGTTTTTAAAATCGTTTCGCATATCCGCGTCCGTATCGCGCCACGCTTTAACGGCTCCCTTTAAGCTCGGGCTGATGTTTTTAACGAAATCAACAAGATAAAGCTCGCCGAGGCCTTTAACCACATTGTCGGCAACCTTTTCTATTGTGCCGTAGTATTCCTCGGGGACAAGCTCAATGAGCTTTTTCATAAACGCGTCGTTTATTTTCCCCATAAAACTAAGCTCGGGGAGGTAAATAAGGCTGTCATCCTGAGTGAGCCAGGTGTGGAGGTCGTGCTGGATGGGGCCGATAAGACCGTTGCTCTTTATAACGGAATAGTCTTCGTCGTGAGCGAGCATAACGCCAACGAAGGCGCTCTGCGGGATGAGATGATGATAAACCTTTTTTATTTCGGCATATTCGTTTGTGCCGTAAAGATGGTAATTATAAAATCCGGGACCTTCAAGATTATAAAGTCCCTTTATTCTGCTTCTTACGTTCTTTTCGCAGTTAAGGGCTGCCCAGAGAGCTAAGTTTCCGCCCTTTGAATGGCCGCAGATGATTATATCGCCATCATATTTTTCGGCGGCGCGGTTTAAGTAGTCCGCGGCAAGATTATGGGAGGGAATGCCCTTTTTTGCAAGGATATCCAAATCCTCCTTCCATCCGATTATTGAATCGTCGGTGCCTCTGTAAACTATAACCGTTGTTCCGTTGTCAAGCAGCAGAGTCATTGCTGCAAACTGAACTGCCGGAGAGGTCAAAAAGGTTTCGGATACGTCCGCAACGGTTATTTCTCCGAACCGTCCGCTTCTTGCCATTTCAACAGCCTCAATGCTAACGTGCTTTGAAAGAATCAGGCCTACTGCCTTGTGTTTTGAGCCGCGCAGCTCGAAGGTTTTCATATAGAGATCTTTGAGCGAGGTCATTTTGCCGTTTAAGTTTCTGTATACCGATTCAACCGGCAGATAAAACGAATGGCAAAGGCATACGCTGTCAATATCGTTAAAGGGCATTTGGGAAAAGTTGAAGTTTCCGTATTTTCTTATGTAGTCATAAGTGTTTGCCATATATATCTCTCTCCTTGAGTTTTGCTGAATACTATTTTATCACAACGCTTTGGCGTTTTCAAGATTTATTAACACGGTATTAACGGAAAATGAATTTATTTTTACGGTTTCTCCAATGTTAAAGCCATAGCGTGTTAAATCATTTTCGGCATCGGTAACATAAATTTCTCCTCCGAAGCGAAGGCGAAGCTCTTTTTCTTTATCCGATGGGTTCAAAATAATAAAAATAAGCTTATCTTCCGTTTTGAAGGCGGCGGTCATAATATCACCGTCGTCGGTTTTTGCCGCAATTCTGACAGCCCCTCTCGGGATAAATTTTGAAAAGTTTCCGAAGGCGTAATATCTCTTTGTCATTTCAAAGCTCTGTGTTTTTGGGTCTATATACAAAAGTCCGTCGCAGTAGTCATAAGGAGAGCAGGCGATCCACCCCTGAAAAGAGGAAGCGCAAAGTATTGTTAAATCTTCAAGCATAACTCTCGCCTGAACGAGAGCGGAGTCCATGTAAGCATTTTTGCCGCCCTGCATATGGCACCATTCGCTGACCTTAATAGGAACGCCGGGGTAATTTTTATCCATCCATTTTCTGAAACGCCTCAGATATGCCGGTCTGTTTCCGAAAAACGGGAGGCTGTCATTTAAGAAATAGGAGTGAACGTCCACCGAATCGACCATCCCGCGTATTTCGCTGTTGCCGAGCAGGGCTCTTGTGTAGCTCTTATTAAACCAGCGGATATCTCCGTTTTCGAGCCCCGAGAGCTTAACGTTTTTGAGCGCAGGGCGTTTTTTTATTTCCCGGGCAAATTCTTTCATAACATATCTGCACCTTATCGGAGAATAATGGCAGCCCTCCTGCCCGCCGTTCCATACCCAGAGCGGCTCGTTTACGGGGGAAATATATTTAACGGGAAGCCCCTCTTTAATAAAATGCTCGGCAACGTCGGCGCAGTACTTCGCAAAGGCGGGAATATTCGATTTTTTTATGTTTGTTTTGCCGGTGCGGGATTTGTCGGTGTGGCCGAGGCCGTTTATTGTAAACTCCTCGAGGGGAGAATTAACAAAAAAAACCAGCTCCTGAGCGCCTTCTCTGACTGCCGCTTTCATCATATAAACGCTCTCTTCGTCCTTTGAAAAATCAAGGCCGTTGGGAGTGTAAAAGCTCTGTGCGCGGCGCAAAGGGTCGCTGAAAGTTCCTCTGCCGCTTTCTGCCGAGCCGGAGCCGAGGTTATATCTGAATGTATCAATGCCGATGCCTGAGGTTTTATTAAAGAGCAGCCCGGCTATTTTATCCCGAACAGGAGTATTGTTTGGGCAAACGCTGCTCCATCCTCCAACGCTCTGAGCCCACCATGCCCCGCTTATTCCGAATCCGGACATTGTTTGAAAGGTTTTGCTTGTATCAATAAAAAGGCGCATATTTTCCCCTCCTTAATGCCAGTATATTACTTTTATTTCCTGTTGTCAAATCCGGTTTATTTGACATTAACCCTAAACTGTGATATTCTTTAATTGAGGTGACGGAAAATATGAAAAATCCGCTTGGTTTTTTGTTTTCAAGGGAAGAAACCGACGAACATCTTCCGAACAGAGAAATTTTATCCTATGCCGCCGGATTGACGGGGCAGAACATTTCCTACAGCTTTATTTCAAGCCGCCTTACATATTTTTATGAAAATCACGCTGTAAGCCAGCAAAGCGCCAGCAAGGTTGGAAAGCTGATGACATATACCTACCTCTGGGATGCGGTGAACGACGTTATCGTTGGCGCATATGTTGATAAAAGGCCGCATAAGCCCTATCAGAAGATGAGGCCGTATCTGCTCTACTTTCCTGCCGTTATAGGCATTTTATGTGCTTTAATGTTTATAAAGGCCGGCTCCGGCGATATTTTTAAGCTCATTTATCTCGGAGTTCTCTATTTTATTTGGGATCTTTTGTATTCCTTCCAGGATGTGGGACTTTGGGGGCTTTTGGCGCTTTCATCGCCCCATTCGCACGAACGCTCAAGGGTTGCGCAGTGGGTTACCATCGGCGCGGCGGCGGGCGGCACCATAGCCGGAGCATTTCCGTTTTTATGGGATGTATTAAAGGGAAGTGCCGGAATGAAAGAGAGCACTATATTTACGGTGTTTGCCTTTATCTTCGGCCTTGGCGGCGAAATGCTTTCTCTCAGGGCGGCAAAATTCAGAGAGAGAGTTGATTCCCCCGTTCAAAAGGACGAAAAAATATGGGAGTCCCTGTCCATTGTGCGCCATAATCCAACGCTCATATTTATCTCGCTTGCAAGATTTTCGCAGGGACTCAGCCCGAAAATAAATCAGACCTATTTCTTTCAGTCGGAATACCGCAATTCAAGCTCCGCTCTCTTAAAAGGAGGAACGGCGGAGGTGCTTTACGGCATTGTTTCGGGTTTTCCCGGGGCTATTGCGCTTCCGTTTGCAAATAAGATAATAGACCGCGTCGGCGGGATGAAGAGGCTGCTCCTGATTTCCCAGATAGCCGCTATTGTTACGCGCCTTATAGCTTTCGGCGTTGGAAGCATACCCGCTCTTAAATACAGCACCCCGGTTGGATTTGTTGTTATGTGTTTGCTTGTTGCAGTTCATAATATCCCCGGCGGACTTATGGATATAGCCCACCGCTCTCTTACCTCCGATTCAATAGACGAGGTTGAGCTGAAAACCGGTATAAGGAGCGAGGGAGTTTCGTTTTCGATGCAGAATTTTACAACAAAGCTAACTTCGGGCGTAAGCACCCGAATTCAGAACTTTTTCCTCTATAATGTTTTGGGCTATATTGCCTATGACGATGAAAACTACATAGCTATGCAGGGTGAAAAGTTTTATAAATGGCAGTATCCGCTGTTTATGCTCGGCCCGATTGTAGGAGCTGTGCTGTATATTGTTTTCATCAGCTTTGTTAAAGACAATAAGCAACACCGAGCGGAGGTTGAGAGGCTTCTCAAAGAGAGAAGAGCTGCCGTTGCCGAAACAGCCGAAAACTGACCTGTTATTATGGATAACTCTGCAAACAGCATAAAAAATAAAATAGTGTTGGGCGTTTTGGCCCACGTTGACTCGGGCAAGACCACCTTGACCGAGGCGCTTATGTATTGCTCGGGAAACATTTCAAAGCTCGGACGGGTGGATCACGGCGATTCGTTTCTTGACACCGATCTCATTGAGCGCAGCAGGGGAATAACAGTTTTTTCAAAACAGGCCGTTATGAAATATGAAAGCACCTGCTTTACTTTGCTCGACACTCCCGGCCATGTTGATTTTTCCGCCGAGGCGGAGCGGACTTTGCAGGTGCTCGACTATGCCGTTTTGGTTATCAGCGGAACCGCCGGGATTCAGAGCCACACAAAAACTCTCTGGAAGCTGTTAAAAAAATACAGTGTGCCGTGCTTTGTTTTTATTAACAAAACAGATCTTGCGGGATTTCAGAAAGAGAGCGTTTTAGCTTCGCTCTCAGAGCAGCTGAGCGAAGGGTTTGTTGATTTCAGCAGCCAAAACAGCGAGGAATTTTTTGAAAATATTGCCGTTTGCGATGATAAGCTCTTAAATTCCTATTATGAAAACGGCACAATAACGCCGCAGGAGATACGTTTGGCAATAAAGGAGCGAAAAATTTTCCCCTGCTGCTTCGGCTCGGCATTGAAGCTCACGGGAATAGAGGAGTTTTTAAAAACCCTCTGCTGTTACACCGAAATGCCCGTTTACGGCGGCGAGTTTGCCGCAAAGGTATTTAAGATAAGCGAAGATAAGCAGGGGAAACGCCTCACCTTTTTAAAGGTAACGGGCGGCAGCCTTCAGGTAAAGGATGTTATAAAGAGCGAAAAAAATGTTTCTTCTGAAAAGGCGGAGCAGATAAGGATTTATTCTGGTGAAAAATTTACTTCGGCAAATGAAGCTCCCGCGGGAACGGTTTGCGCCGTAACGGGAATAAATTTTGTTTCCCCGGGTGATGGGCTCGGAGCAGAAAAGAACACCGCTTCGCCCGTTCTTAAAAGTGTTCTTACATATAAGGTTGAGCTCCCCGAGGGGGTTGACAGCCATTTTGCCCTTGAAAAGCTGAGAATTCTCGAAAATGAGGATCCGCAGCTGGGAGTTCAGTGGGATCCTCTTTCGGGCGAGATAAGAGTGCGTCTTATGGGTGAAATGCAGCTTGAAATCCTTGAGGGGGTAATTGAGCGGCGTTTCGGATTCAAGGTTACTTTCGGCAAGGGGAGCATTATATATAAGGAGACGATAAAAAACACCGCCGAGGGAGTTGGACATTTTGAGCCTCTGAGGCACTATGCCGAGGTTCACCTTATCTTAAAGCCGTTAAAGCAAAACAGCGGACTTGTTTTTAAGTCATCGTGCCGAGAGGATCAGCTCGATAAAAACTGGCAAAGGCTGATCCTTACCCATTTATATGAAAAAACTCACCTAGGTGTTTTAACCGGTTCGCCCATAACGGATATGGAAATATTGCTCGTTTCCGGCAGATCGCACCCAAAACACACCGAGGGCGGCGATTTTCGCCAGGCAACCTACAGAGCCGTGCGCCACGGCCTGAGAAAGGCCGAAAGCGTTCTGCTGGAGCCTATTTATGATTTTGTTCTTGAGGTACCGAGCGAAAATATCGGCAGAGCCATAAGCGATATTGAGCGTATGAACGGCAGCTTTGAATCTCCGGTTACTGCGGGAGAGTTTACCTCCGTCAGCGGAAGAGCTCCTGTTTCCGAAATGGACGGATATACAAAGGAGCTTTTGCAGTATACCCGCGGCAGGGGGAGCCTGAGCTGCGTTTTCGGCGGATATGAGCCCTGCCATAACGCCGATGAGGTTATAAAAAAAATTGGCTACGATCCCGATTTGGATCCCGAGAATCCCTGCGGCAGCGTTTTTTGTTCTCACGGCGCGGGCTTTAACGTTAAGTGGGATGAGGTTGAATCGCATATGCACCTCCCATTGAATTCTCAAAATAAAAATGCGGGCGTCTATGAGAGGAGCGAGCCTTTTAAGGCCTATTCGAGGGGCGGAGATATTTTTGCTCTTGATAAGGAGCTTATGCGGATTTTTGAGCAGACCTACGGCCCCGTTAAGGAGAGAAAGGATCCATATAATATCCATACTCCGTCTATAAGCGGTAAAAATAAGTCAGAAAAGCTTGTAAGCTTGTCCGAACCGAAGTATCTCGGGAAAGAATATCTTTTGGTTGACGGATACAACGTTATTTATTCCTGGAACAGCCTTAAAAAGGTTTCCGAAGGCAGTATGGCCGACGCAAGGGATAGGCTTATAAATATTTTATGCAATTTTCAAGGCTATAAAAAGTGCGAGGTCATATTGGTTTTTGACGCGTATAAGGTAAAGGGAGAAAACAGAGAAGTTGAAGCCGTTGGCGGAATAAGCGTTGTTTATACAAAAGAGGCCGAAACCGCCGATACATATATTGAAAAGACCTCCCACGAGCTTGCAAAGGATCACAGGGTGAGGGTTGTTACCTCCGACGGGATGGAACAGATAATTATTCTCGGCAACGGCGCCCTCAGAGTGTCCTCCGATGCATTTTTGGAGGAGGTAAACGCCGCTCAGGAGGAGATAAGAAAAATTATAGCGGGAGAGCCAATTTAAACTGCTTAGGTGATTTGCACAAATAATGAGATTAAAAAATTTCTGATTAAAAACAGAAACAAAGAGAAGTGTTGTTGACTTTTTAAATTATTTGTTGTATAATTACCTTAATAATATGATGATTTGCTATAAAGGAGGCAAATACCATGAAAAAAACATTATCTGTTATTCTTGCAGCGGTAATGATATTTATGTTTGTTCCTTATTTCGCTTTTGCCGCGGTTGGAACTCAGGAAGTTACTCAGGCTTATCTTGAAGAAAACAGCTATGTTCTTCCTTCCGGCAGCGAATATGTTGCGGCTGAGGATATTTCCGTTCCCGCCGGAACAACATTCTATGTTTCAAGCAACGCTAAGCTCTTTATTCCCGAGGAATATTCGCTTTCCATTTACGGAAACGTTGTTGTTCTCCCTCAGGGCGAGCTTAAAATTGACGGTTCTGTAAGAAATGCCGACAAAATAACCGGCGACGGCACCTATGTTGCAAGAGTTGTTTTCCCCTCTCTTGAAAAGTATGGTCTGAACGGAAAAATTGAAGTATCCTATGCCTATTCACATACAGGCAGCGCATACGACAATATCATTCCCGGCGCTCTCACCTATTATCCCATTAAGGCTGAAGGTGAAGCGGTTTATGCTCCTCTCAATGAATATATCTTTATCATAGCTCATATAATTGAGCCTGTTGTTGGTATTGATAAGTTTGACGATGCTCTTATGACCGTTCGTCTCAACGGCGTTGAGATCCCCTATTCTCAGGGCGACCATCACACCCTTCTTACAACCAGCGGAGATATATCCTATGCAACCTGGTTAAATGATGATGCGTTTTTGAGCACCTTTAAGATAGACCTCCCTGTTAAGGAGGGCGCAACGGTTATAGGCCGCGAGGGTGAAAAGAGCGCTGACGGCGAAATCGTTTACATCAAATACGGTCAGCCCTTCTCATTCAGAGTTGAAATAGAAGAAGAATACAGCAAGGCTCCCGTTGAGGTTTATATCGTTAGAGGTTACGGCTGGACAAATATGGATCTTGATACCATCCTTGCAGACCTTACCCCCGCCAAGCCCGACGCCGACGGATATTACACCATCCCCGAGGTTATGAGCGACTATACTGTATTTGTTCTCGGTCTTGTTTCAAATGAAACCATTGATAAGGTTTCCGGCATTTTCGAGCAGATAAGAAGCATAATCGAAATAATCAAAAAGTTCACAGAGAAGTTCCTTGCTCTGTTTGGAGTTACTCTCGGATAAAAAATTGGAATCAAAAAAAATAAAAACGCTCCCGATTCGGGAGCGTTTTTTCTGCATATCAATTATTCCAGAGTTATGTGTCTTACGGCGGTTTTTGAAAGGCAGGTGCCGTCCTCTTCTCCGCCGCAGCAATATGATAAAAGCATTTCTTTTTCGTTTAAAAAGAGAATTGCGGGGTAGCAATAGCCGTGGTCGGGGTTGTTTTCAATGACCGTATAATCGGAAAAATCAAGTCCGTTTTCGCTCACCGCCAAAACAAACGGCGTTCTGCCGGCGTGGATCCATCTCTTGTTTTTATCAAGTCTGCCGTTATAGTTCGGTATGGGATTCCAAATAGAGTAATAAAGTCCCGAATAGGGGTTTTTAAGAATCAGCATGGGTGAATCGGGAGAGGTAAAGCGCGAGGGAACGGGACGCGACCAGTTTTTTCCTCCGTCAGATGAAAAGCTCTCAAACTGAAAATGCCTGTCGGTGCGAAAATATGCTAAAAGTCTGCCGTCGGAAAGCTCTGTTACTCCCGGCTCTTGAAGTCCTGTTTCGGAAAAACCGGGCATATACATTGAAACAATGTTTGAAACCTGTTTGAAATTTGTGCCGTCCGGATCGCCCTTATAAAAGCAGCAGTTTCCGAAATATATTCCGCTGCGTCTGCCGCCGGGTCTTTTAACTATCCTGTGTCTTGCTAGCGGCAAAATGAGCGAACCGTCGCTGAGTTTGGCAACGCGGCAGTTATTTACAACATAATATATGTTTTTGAGCTGAGGAACGATAAGCTCCGGCTCGCCGAAAACGATATTTGTTTCGTCAATGCAGCGTCTTAAATACATTTCCGACTGGGGTCCCTGTTTGCAGAGATAAAAAAGGCAGAGAGTTCCGTTATCAAGCCGTTCAAGCGATACGCTCATAATGTTTAGCGTATTGTGCTGTTTTGCCTCGGCAAGAAAATGAGGAACTTTTTCAAAGCTCTTTCCGTTATCTGAGGAAACAATGGCGGAAACGTTGCAGGGGGCGTCATCGTGGCCGCTGGAGCCTACATATTTGCTGTAAGCAAAGAGAATTCTGCCGTCTTTCAGCTTGGCAAAATCGCCCTCGCTGTTTCGGGGATTGTTTTCCCCGGGAGGAAGCGTTGCGGTTATTTCTGAACTGAGGATTTTCGGTGCGTCCATCTTTATTCTCCCAACAGCCTTTCGGCGTTTTTATACAGTATTTTTTCCTTTTCCTCTTCCGAAAGCGGCAGCGATAAGAAGTCCTCAAGAGAGCTCTTCTGCGAAGTCCAGGGGCTGTCCGTTCCGAACAGAACCCTGTTTGCACCAAAGATTTTTATCGTTTTTATAAACTGCTCCGAGTCCATAAGGGGCAATTCCTCGGGAGTGTAGTAGTCCGGCTCGGTGGGATGGATAGCGCCGTATGAAAAAGCGGTGTCGATATAGGTGTTCTTAAAGTCAGCAAGCTGATAAACCTGCTCCCACTGCTTCCAGCCGCCCATATGCGCTAAAACAAGAGTTACATCTCCAACCTGCTTCAGTGCGTTTGCCGTTTTTGAAACGGCTGCCTGCTCTTCTCCGGGAAAGCCTACGTCAAGCCCTGCGTGCATAACAACAAAAAGTCCGTTTTCTCCGGCGCAGTATAAAAGCTCTAAAAACTTTGGGTCGTCAATATCGGTATACTGATAAACGGGATGAATTTTTATGCCCTTTAAGCCAAGCGAGGGAATTCGCGCCATCTCCTTTTTCATATCGGGAGTGTGCGGGTGCATTCCTCCGAGGTGATAAATTCCGTTTATTCCGTTTAGTTTAGCCGAAAAATTGTTTATACTCTCGGTTTTTTCGGGATTCGTTACAACGGGTAAAACAACGCTGTTTGTTATTCCCGCTTCTTTCATTGAGGCAAGAAGAGCCCCTTCGCTCCCGGTTGTGTAGGCTGTAAGGCGCGACATATCGCTCATATTCTGAACGGTGTCAGCGGCGATTTTGTCCGGGAAAGTGTGAGTGTGAAAGTCAATAATTCTTTTCAAAACGATCACCTGTTTTATTTATTTCCGTTATTATAGTAGCGCATATAACAAAAAAAAGCAATATTCGGCTGCTAAATTAAAAAAATCTTGACAATTATTTTTTTATGTGTTAATATTTTATTAACAATCTGATATGCGGGAAACAAGGAAATCTCGGTGAAAATCCGTCGCAACCGCCATTGCCGTAATTGGGAAACCATAAGTCGGAATGCTTGCTCCCGTGTAATACCTGATCACCTTTGGGAAAATGGGCTTTTTGCCCGGGGAAGGGTGTGACGTAAAGCAGCACGGCTCTTAGGGGGCTGTGGCTCAGCGTATTTATGTTGCACCGCTCTTTTGAGGCAGGTGCTTTTATTTTTGCTATGAAAATTTATAAAAGAATTATTACATTACTGCTGATTTGTGTTTTGTGTGCAGCGTCGTTTTCATTTTTTTCATTTGCTGAAAACGGTACTGCAACAGTCAGTGTTGAATTGCTTTCAATAGGCTCCGGTTATATTGTTTCGCCCACACAGGTAGCTGTTTCGGGAACCGAGCGTGCAAGCGAGGTCTTGATGAGGCTTGTTTCTGAAAACGGATATGTGTGTTATTTCGGCGGCGAGAGGGATTCATCGTTTTATCTTGCATATATAGCGGATGGAAATAAAAGCGGGAGATATAACGGCTATAAATGTTCCTCAGAATTATATCCCGTTTCCTCTCCCAAAACGCTGAACTTGCGCGAAAACATTCCTGAGACGACGAAGGATTTTTTATCAAAATACGCCGATTTTTTTGACGAAGGCGATTACCGCGAAAATTTTCGCGGATATATAGGCGAATTTGTTTACACAAACGGCTCGGGATGGATGTGTTCGTTGAACGGCGGTTATTCTCAAAAAGATCTCTCCGCTATTTATCTTAAGCCCGGCGACACATTAAAGCTCCAGTTTACTCTCTATCTCGGAGTTGACCTCGGTGCGGCTGATGAAGAAACTCAAAGGATATTTAACGAAATGGTTTCGAAGAGTGAACAGACAACCCTTGCTCCCGAAACAACAACAAAAGCTCCCGAAACAACAACAAAAGCCCCCGAAACAACAACAAATGCTCCCGAAACAACAACAAAAGCTCCCGAGGCGACAACGAAAGCTCCCGAGGCGACAACGAAAGCTCCCGAATCGACAACAAAGACCCCCGAATCGACAACAAAAGCCCCCGAATCGACAACAAAGGCCCCCGAGACGACAACAAAATCCTCAGAAACAACAACGAAAGCTCCCGAAATAACCTCAGCTGAATCCGAAGGGCATCAGACGGAATATTCTGAAACAGCCGAAGAAACAGAGGCTTATGAAGAAGATTCTTTCAAAGAAATCGAGAGTGAAATCCGGGATGAAGAAAATAATTCTGAAGATAAAACGGATATATCGGATGAGCCTCAGAATGAACCAAAAAGAATTGTTATTGCGGTAATTGCAGCCGCGGCGGTAGTGGCCATATCTGCCGGTGCTGTAATAATTATAAAAAACAAAAAAGGAGAAAAACACAGTGAAAATTAAAAAGATATTGAGCGTTGTTTTTGCTGCCCTTATCTGTATGTCCTGCTTTGCTCTTATTGCCTATGCCGATAATGCGGCAGGCAAGGTTTATATCAGCCTTGAAGATTTCGGTGACAGGGATTATCTGCTCGAATACTGCGATGAGGATGAAATGGCATATCTCGAGCAGTTCGGCGTTATAGTTCCGAAAACCGAGGTTCCGATATATGCGGGCGAATCGGTTGCCGAGGCTGTTGTAAGATTTTTTGAAATGAACGGCATTAAGTATAATGCATACGGTACACCGGAGCTTAACGGCGGCTTTTATCTTGTTGATATAAGCTTTACCTCGGGAAATGAATATGTAGATAGTTTCGGCGAAGGTTCCATAACTCCCGACGATGATTTTATGCGTTATTTCAGCGGCTGGATGGTAAAGCTTAATAACTGCTTTACTTCATCGGGAATTTCCTGTTATGAGGTCGATGACGGCGATATAATAGAAATTCAGTATACCTGCTCTATGGGCGCGGATCTGGGCTACGATTTCAGCGTTCAGTCGGCCGCAATAACAGGTATTGTTATTGATGAAAGCTACGGAACCATTTCCCCCGAGTTCAGCGAAGATATAAAGGAATATACATTAACTCTGAATGACGGTGTAAACTCCGTTAAGCTGGCTGTTCAAAACGAGAACTATTCTTCCGTTGTAACCTATTCGGCTAACGGAACAGAGTATAAGTTTATGAGAGATATTCCCGTTCAGGACGGCACGGTTATAACCGTTAAGAGCGAATACTATGCCTCCGATTATCCGGATTATGTTCCCTATCTTTTCGATGAGGATGAAATAACCATAACGGTGGTAAAACCCGCAATCAAAGAGCCTGAGGAAGACGGCGATACCTCGTTCCTCGGCAGAATTAAGGCCTTCTTTGCAAAAATAGGCAATTTCTTTAAAAATATTTTCTCAAGAATTTCTGATTTTTTCAGCGGACTTTTTAACAGATGATCACCCGAGTTTTTTCAAAAAGAATCCTTAAAGCAGGCTGTGTCTTTTTAGGCACGGTCCTGCTTTTTTGCTGTGTTTTTTCTGTTTCTTATGCTCAAAATAACAGTTCGCAGCTCCAAGACTATATTAACAGTACTCTTGACGCAAGATTTTCTCACACGGATTTCTTTGATGAGAGCGAAGTCGGCTCAACTATGTGTGACTGGATAGCCTTTGCAATGGGGCGCTACGCTATAGTTTATAATGATGGAAAAAGAGAAGTTTTTTGCAGCGTGCAAACAGATGAATATGCCGACGCTGCAGAAAAGTATCTCAGGGATTTTTATGAGACAAGCGGGGTTAAAACCTCGGTTAAGCTAACGGAATATTTTCGCACTGCCATAACGCTGACCGCGCTGGGGCGGGATGTTTCAGATATTATTAAGGCGGTAACGCTCAATAATCCCGTTTCTCTCTCAAGGCTGGCGGTTATGACTCTTTCCTATGCGCTTATAGCTCTTGAGATTAGTGATATTAAACCCGATGAAGGCTCTGTCCACACCGAACAGGAGTTTATTGACAGGCTGATTTCCCTGCAGCTTGATGACGGCGGCTGGAGCCTTACCCCTCTTCTTGCAGGCAGCTCCGATGTGGACGTAACCGCAATTACCCTGCAAGCTCTTGCCCCGTTTTTCAGGGCGGGAAATAAGGACGCTGTTTCGGCTGTGGATAAAGCTCTTGTTTTTCTCTCTTCCCGTCAGAGAAGCAGCGGAGATTTTGCATCCTACGGAGTTTTTAACGCGGAGAGCACCTCGCAGGTTTTGGTTGCCTTAACTGAGCTTGGCATAAACTTTTATTCGGACGAACGTTTTATTAAAGACGGCAACACCGTTCTTGACGGACTGCTTTTATACCGCCTCTCCGACGGCAGCTTTACCCACGCTTTTACCAAAGACGATCAAAACGCCTCGGCTGTTCCGGGAGCATATAATTATCTCGCAACCGACCAGGCGGCCTATGCTCTTGTTTCCTGCTGGAGGCAGCAAACGGAGCTTAATTCCCTTTATAATATGCGCGTCGATGTGTCAGATTTTGCAGACGTCGATATTGTTTCCGTTTTGAGCAGCTTAAGAGAGCTTCTTTTTAGGCTCGTATATATTCTCTTTTCAGAATTCATTACGCTATGAAAAAAATAATATCATTTATTCTTATTATACCGATAATATTTTCATTTTCCTTTTCAGCGCTTGCCGGGAGTCTTTCTGAGCAGGAGATTTGCGCTGTTGCCTCAGGCATTGCCGAATATAAAAGGAATGGAAAAGAAACGATGTTTTCCGGTTCCTTTCTTGAATCGGCGGGCTCAACCGCAGGCGATTGGTATCCTCTCGGGCTGTCGCTTTTCGGGTTTAACGAGGATTATAAGGCTTTTCTCTCTGCGCTCCGGGATAATGTACGCGAGCGTTATGAGTCTGATGAAAAATTAAGCTCCGATAAGGCAACCGAATGGCACCGAATAATAATTTCATCCCTTGCTTGCGGTGCTGATCCGGAAAATTTCTGCGTTACAAAAAGCGGTGATACCATAAACCTTTTGGCAGACGGCGTGTATTACAGAAAAAATATAGCTCGCCAGGGTATAAACGGATATATATGGGGGCTTATTGCGCTCAATACCCGCAATTACGCCGAGCCTAAGGACGCGGTAAATACAAAAGATAGCATTTTATCAGAGCTTCTTTCGCGGCAGCTTGAAAACGGCGGCTGGAGTATGACAAAAGCTGCCGATACCGATATAACCGCTATGGCTCTGATCGCCCTTTCACCATTTTATGGGAAAAATGACGAAGTTACCGCCGCAGCGGATAAAGCTCTCTCCCTTTTATCTGATATTCAGCTCGAAAACGGCGGATATGCGCAAAGCGGAATTGAAAACAGCGAGAGCTGTGCGGAGGTTATAACTGCTCTCTGCAGCCTTGGTATAGACCCCGAAAATGACAAAAGATTTATAAAAAACGGCCTTAGTCCGGTTGACGCTCTTTTGAGCTACCGCCTTAATAACGGCTCGTTTACTCACTCTTTTGTTTATGATAAAGAAAACCCCTCCGCGGTTTGCGGAGAGGCCAATGATATGTCGTGCCAGCAGGCGTTAATTGCTCTCGGAGCGCTTTATAAGATGAAAACGGGCGGTGATACCGTATTTGATTTCAGCGCGGCATCCGTAAACAGCGATGGCTTCGATTCAGTTCCCAAAGAGCCGGGTGCAGCTCAAAAAGCATTAGAAACTCTCAATGTTTTTTTCTCCGACGCGGATAAGCGCAAGGTATTTGTTTCAGCCGCCCTGCTTATTGTTATTGCCGTTTTGGTATTGTCTTTTATTAAGAGGAGAAAAAAGAAAAAGCAATGAAAAAGGATATTTTGATAGTCTTTGCAGTTATCCTCGCCCTTGCGGTCTTTATAGGGGGCAGCAATTTTCAGAGTGTTGACGAATATTATCTTGTCCATATAGACGATATTGAAGATGACAGCGAAACTGTTTTTATTGAAATAAGATGCGATGATATCTTAAACCACCTTGACGATCTGGATAAAAGCCTGAACAGCCCCGAATATGTTCCGTCGGACGGAGTTATTCTGCCCTTAACGGAATATGTCCTGCGCCCGGGCGATACTGCATTTGACCTTCTCTCCAGATGCATAAGGCGCAACCGCATTCAGATGGAATATCAGGGGCTCGATAAAAACGCCTTCGGGAGCGTTTATATTCAAAGCATAAACTATATTTACGAATTTTCGTGCGGACCGCAGTCGGGCTGGATATTTACCGTAAACGGCGAGGTTCCAGATAAGGGCTGCTCCGCGTTTGAACTGGCTGACGGTGACAGGGTGAGCTGGATATATTCCTGCTCGCTTGATGAAGCATTCTGATAATATATCACGGTTAATGCTTATTTAGTTAAGAATTTTGAAAGCTTAATCTCTTATCTCTCTGAAATGATATCCGCATCCGCCGAAAAATGCAGCCATACTGACGAAACGGAAGTTATTCGTCTTTCGGAAAGCTCCTAAAGAAAATCACGTTGTTATCAGGATCATAAAAACTCATATTAACTGCGCCCCAAGGCCGCTTGGCAGGCCCCTCAATAACTTTCGCGCCCAATGCTAAAACCTTTTTATACTCGCATTCAATGTCATCTACTGTAAAAGCTAAGCAAATATTCCGGTTTTGATTATTCTTTATTGATCCATCATTATGAATCGTCAGAGCAGTTCCTTCTGTAATAAGAAACTGATGAACTTCATCATCACTGCCATTGTCAATTCCGAGTAATTTCTTATAAAAAGATGCAAGTCTCAGCACATCGTTCGTCAATAAACATACTTCACCGATTTTCATAAAATATCTCCACATAAATTCCGATTTGCAGAACAGATTATACCGCATAAATGTGAAAATTTCTACCCTGACAAAAAGGAGGGGGTTAATGCCCCCAACATCTATGCCTGTTGCGTTCTTAAATCGGAAGGTTATTTTTATCCGGCAGATATTCAACAAGATCGCGCTGTGTGCGATGAAATCCGAGCAAGCTCGGATGAAATCTTCAGCCTGTGGCTTCAGATGAAATTAAATTCGTACTCTCACTCTGCGAAGCAGGAGCTCATCCCGAAGGGATTTTAAGCACCGCAGGTGGATTTATCTCGTCCGCAGGACGGATTTAGTTGAAAAGAAACCTAATTTTTATACAAATGAACCCCTTTTTAATTCAAGGGGTTCAAAATCTATCAATGGGGTTCTCTTTTTCTGTATAGTGTTGATCAATATACATTTTCTTTGTTGATAAGTTTGTTTGTAATGTGTTTTACTACAACTTTGCGTAATTCATCCCAAGCCAAATCTTCATTATTCCAAATCAACTTATTTGCTTTAAAGATTCTGTTATACATTTGATCAATCTGCTCGTCGCTCAATGGGAGAGCAATGTTTGGAAATAATTCGTTGAGGATTTGCAAGAGCAGATCGGCATATATTGTTACTCCGATTCTTTGTAAGGCATCGACCATCTGGGTCAGATGAACTGATGCGAGTATCTCTTGAATATCATCTGTGATACCGTTCCAAAATTCCAAACAAAACGCAAGCAACAGCTCGTCTGAGGACAACTCATCGGCACTGTCTCCATATACTGCATTCATAAACTTTTCAAAATGAAAAGAGGGCAAAGAATCTGTCTGTTGACCGTTATCCATATAGAATTCGTTGTATGAAGCTGTACGCCATCCGCCGGCTCTTTTTAATAAAATATGATATTCCGAAAGGTTACAATTAGAAATTACAGCATTCCTTTCAAAAGCATTGTTATCTTCAAGGTAATAAACGTCGGATTTAGGAACATCAATGTTAAGTGTTTTTCCATTTTTAATTGTTCCAACAAATTGTCCGTTGATATAAATGTTGTATGGCAGGAGCGATCCTGCGAACGCCGCTTTTCGATGAATAATGAAACGTACCGTCTCCATCGTTTCCACCTGATTTGATTGACTGTTTTATTTATTATAACATATTTTCAATTTATTTACAAGTGGTTGGCAACGGAACAGTAAATGCGATAATTTAACGCTTGCTTCATAAAATCAACAGTTATCCACAATAAGCTAACGATTACGCATAAATTTAACGATTATACCCATAAATTCAACGATTATTCGTCTGAAGATCTCCGGGGAAGAGGCTGATAAAAGGTTCATTATGTACTGTCCGCACAAATTGGGGCTGTTCATTTTATCTTTGGTTCTTTTTTAATTCTTATTAAATTAAAGATTAACCTCTTATTTAATGAAATCGTATATTATTGTCCTGTTGCTTCCGTCGGTCTTCATAATATATGTATCTCCTCGATGAATTTGATCATAACGAGAATGTGTGTCCTGTATATAAAAAATCCAATCACCTGCGATATTAAGATGCCATGTTTGATCATCGTTTAACTTATGATTTTCACTACCGTCGGTTTTCATTACATATAATTTGCCGCCGTCACTATCGTTTATATAATAAATCAAATCGCCTGCCACATTGATGTAACTTGAGCTATCATCATTCAGTTTTCGGTTGTCACTTCCATCTGTGTTCATCACATATATTTTTCGTCTATCACTATAGTTGCAATAATAAATCTGATTTTCCAGTACATTGATACTGTCTGACATATCATTATTCAGTTTATGTTCATCGCTTCCGTCAGTTTTCATCGAATATATTGTAGAATGATCGTCACTATTACAATAGAAAATTCGATCACCAACTACATTGATACTATAGGACTCTGCCCCATTTAATTTTTGAAGATTGCTCCCATCCGTTTTTACAGCGTAGATCATTCCGTCATCACTATAGTTAGCATAATAAATCCAATCATCAACAACAGTCATATCGCCATAATGTGCCCTTTCATCTGTTATTTGTCTCAACTCACTCTCATCAGTCTTTATTGCATAAATGCCGCTTAAATTATTAAAATATATCCAATCACCTACCACATTGACATCATATATTGCTGCGCCGTCATATATTTTATGACACTCACTTCCGTCCAATTTCATAGCCCACAAGGAATTATTATTATATTGAAAATAAATCCAATCATCCAATATCGCCGCACATCCGCCATTGTGAATGTTTCCGGATGTGTTTCCCACTACAGTTTTATTGTTTCCGGATGTATTCTCCGCTACAGTTTCATTGTTTCCGGATGTATTCTCCGCTGCAGTTTCATTGTTTCCGGATGTATTCTCCGCTGCAGTTTCATTGTTTTCGGATGTATTTCCCGCTGCAGTTTCATCGTTTTGCGACGGTGAACAGCCAACAGTCATCAAAAAAAGCATGCAAAGAATCAAACAAACTAAACAAAATCGTTTCATTTTTATTCCTCCTAAAATATAAAAAGTGTGCCAACCGAAGTCAGCACACTGAAAAATGCGGCTCCGATTGTTGTCACACAAATCTAATCAGAACAGGTATCAAACCATATATCTACCATATAGAGCTGCATTTTTGCAAAATCCGGTTGGTAGATATACAAAAAGGGTATAATACCCCTCATAAAAAAGAATAACTGCAATTCTGATTATTTAGATTTATGTGACATTGGAATTATATCGCACTCTGATATGATTGTCAATATATATAAAGTTTCACACCGAAACTATTCTTTTTGCCACGCTGAAATTTTTCTCGGCACAATGAAACTAATCTTTTCTGCCGGAACACCGAAAAGCCATGTGCTACGGGGATTTTTGCAAAAAGAAAAAGCACCAAAGCCCAAATACCGATGGTATCATAACTTTGGTGCTTATTTGGCTACAAACGCATTTTTTGATACGGGTTGCACGCGGTTACATTGGGTTGCATTTTCAGTTCAGAGGTTGCATTCACGCAACCTCTGAAAAAACGATGCGACCATACCGAAAAACCGAAATTTATCTTAAGACTTAATCCTGGCTAAAAATTTAATTTTAACATCCTTATAATATTGTCGTTGTACCTCATGAAAACCACTTTTAATTGCAACTGCTTCTGAATAACTAGAAATAGCAGTACCATAATAAGGGATGAAGCCATTGGCATAGCAATAAGCAGAAAAACTAATGGTTAGATATTTTCCGAAGTTTCTACCCCTTGATTTTTCTGCAACAAACACATTTGCAATATCATAAATGTTTTTGTATGAATTATTCGCAATAAGATAACCGCAAATTGCGCTATTTTCCTCTATAGTAAAAAATAAGTCATTATCATTTCCATACTTTATCAACGAAGACAGTCCATCCCATTCATCATCTTTGTAACTGATATACTGAGACTTGTCTCCATTTTTAACAAGTTGTATTAAAACATTAGCAGGAATAGAAAAAGATGGTAATTCATCTTTAGAAAACTGGGCAAATACGCCATGTGTAGAAGAGTAATCCTTTATAATCTTAAAGGTTTTCTTAAAAAGAGGTGAATCATAGAATTTTCTTGAATTTGCGCCAATTCGAATTTTTTTATATTTTTTATGTTGTTTTTTTATCTCGTTAAAAGCATCCTTTATTAACTTATCATTATCTGTTTTAAATTCAACAATTAACTCATCAAATATGTTTTCGCAAAAAGAAACATATTTATCTGATGGTAGACCATCTACTGTATAAAAATAAACATCTTTTATTGCATATCCTGATTTTCCAGAATTCATAATATTATCACATGTATAAAAATTACAAATAATATTTTCAGACTCAAGGAAGGTTAGAAAGCTACTATTATCTACTTTAATCAATCTTATCACCACCATTAAAATCCCAATTTATCGAACAGATTATAACACATAAATACGAAATTTTCATCTCAAACAAAAAATTGGGAACTATTCTACAAAACGGAAAATTATAATGCTTTGCACAGCAGAGTTGCCGATTCTTTCACTCTTCTCCGGTGAAAGAAATTTCAATTTTTTCATGAGGAATTTGAACACTCGTAGAACGTTGAATTTGCTTGCTATTCTCTTTTGCGGTATTGATAGATGCTATTAAAATTCGTTTGATTTCCAAACAATCATTCAGTAAAGATTTACTCATTTTATCATCGATATACTCTGACATATGAAGTAATTTAATCCAATACTCAGTTTCTGCTGTCTCCTTTAAAGCAATATGCATTTTAGAAATGAAATCAGCTTTGCTTTGACCGTAATTCGCTTCATTGATATTTGCACCAATGCTTGTACCACTACGGACAATTTGTTTTGATATTATGGTTTCCTTTTTGTTTTTAACAAGATGTTGATGAAGTTTTACGATTCTTGCGGCGAAAACAATAGATTTATCTATTAATAAATTTTCTTTCAATTTATACACCACCTTTTATATTTTAGCATGAACCGAATTTTAAATCAATTATTCATTATTCATCAGCGAAGCGACTTCATCATTCATTATTCACCCAAAATCCTGTCGCTGTCTAATGAATAATGAATATTGAATAATGAAAAATGAATAATACAAAACGAAAATCCCGCCGACAAGAGTCGACAGGATTTTCGTTTTGGTGGAGACATGGGGACTTGAACCCAAGACCTCACGGATGTGAACCGTGCGCTCTAACCAGCTGAGCTATGCCT
>JAFLUL010000020.1 GCA_022508845.1 Oscillospiraceae bacterium
TCGGCGTTGCCCTTATGACGGGCTGGATGCCGGACTATACGGCCACCTTCTTTGCGGACTTTGCATTTAAGGGCAAGGGCTTTGATACGGAAACTATGTCAAACGCCATATCTGGCGTATTCCTTGTTGCGGGCTTTGTTGGCGCAATTTGCGAGCTTGTTATCGGTTATCTTGTTGACCATACGAGAACAAAATTCGGTAAGGTAAAGCCCTGGGTAGGCTTCGGCGTTATTCCGCTTGCCATCATTTCCCTTTTGGTTTTCGTTGCTCCAAACACAAGCTCTCAAACAGTCGCAATAGTATGGATGTTTGTTGTTTACAGCTTATACACCGCCATTTCCTGCGCGGTTGAGAGTCCGTCAAACTGCTTCGGCTCGCTCTGCTCACCCGAACCGAGCGAACGCTCAAGCGCAATTTCAATCGCCTCTTTCCTGCGTTCGGTGGGTCAGTCGGGCGGTATGGTTGTTGTTATGGTCGTTGGCGCCCTCATGAAAACTTTTATGGGCAAGCAGCAGTTCCAAAACGCTGAGGGACAGGGGCTTGACCTTGTTATTTCAACGGCAGTATGCGCGGTGGGTCTTGTTTTGTTTGTAATGATATTCTTCACAAACAATAAGGAGCGCGTTCCGTTCACTCAGGAAAAAATAAGCATCAGGGATTCGCTCAGAGTTGTTTTCGGAAACAAGAACCTGCTTATGGTTTCGCTCACTAAGCTTGCGGGCTTCGGCCGCGGCGTTTACGGAACCGTTTCGCTTTACATAGCAGTTTATCTTTTGGGTTCAAAGGACTTAAAGCTTGCTCTTCTTCTTCCTATGGGCATCGGCACGGCGGTAGGCACGCTGCTTGTTAACCTCGCCCTCAAGAAGTTCTCAACAAAGAAAACCTATATTCTTTTCTGCGTTTACGGCGCGAGCTCGCTTATTATCCTCTATCTTGTTTCAAACGCGATCGGCTTTAATAAGTCGCTCATCATTCCGTTCCTTATCATAAACTTCTTCTGCGGTCTCCAGCACGGAAACACAAACACAACGCCGAACATCATGATCGCAGACTGCGTTGACGAAATCGAATATAAAACCGGCAAGCGTCAGGACGGCGTTGCCTATGCCGGCTACGGACTGTTTTCAAAAATAGCCTCCGCCTTCACAAAAGGTCTCGGCCCCTGGCTGCTTTACACCTGGTCGCAGTATCAGATATCTCAGGATGCAAACGTTGCATATGCCTCTCAGTCGGCTTCAACGCTGAACCGCCTGCTTATGATCTACACTATCATCCCGGCGGTATTCGTTATTCTCCAGATGATCCCGATCCTCTTCTATGATAACGTTGGCGAAAAGAAAAAGATGATAACCGAAGCCCTTGTGGAGCGCCGCGCGGCTGCAAAGGCCGCCAAAGCCGCCGCTGATGATGCGGTAACAGAATAAGCAAGGAGGTAATCAGCAATGGCTAAAGAAAATAAAAAATTCAATTACGGTCTCTATGCCGCTATAACCTTTACAATAGTAACGCTTATCCTTGTTTTGATCACTGTGTTCACCTTTAAGGGCAGATATATTGCTTTTAACGGTGAAAAGGTTGCGGTAAACTATACTGACACTATCCTTCAGAGAGGCGACGGATACAACGCATATAAATACACTATCTCCGCAAAAAGCAGCAAATACGGTGATTTTGTGCGCGTTAATTATATGTATCCGCTCATTTACACCGACTATACCCCCGGCGCAGATACGAAAAAGCTTTCGGGACTTAACGCCGACGCAAATAAGTCTGACGCAACAAAGAATGACGACGGCACTCTTGCAGGACAGCTTGCAGACAAAATGTTTGCCTGCTATAAAGAGCTTATAAATCAATACGGCTGGGATAATTACGACGCCGTTTACACAAACTACTTCACCAAGCTTATTGAAGTGAGGAAGGAAATTTTCGGCGACGATTATCTCTCCGACGCGATCATGTTTTCTGCTATTGAGGCAAACGTTGCCTCCTACGGCGATTCGCTTACAGGAACAAAGAAGGTTGTTGCCGCTGACGGAAAAACCGTTATTCAGGAAGAATCAACCGGCCTTTACCAAACTGTTTTCGGCGAGAACTATAAGCTGACCGCCTCAGTTACAGGCTCTGAGAGCGTTGAGGATCTGGCTGCATATAAAGCTTCCCTTGATCCCGCCGTTCTCGAAACCTACGGAATTACCGCTGATGACATTTCCGAAGCAAGGGCATTTAACCTGGATATTTCAGACGGCAGCGAAACCATTGCTCAGGTAGTTGTTTACGAAGTTAAAATCGGCAACATATGGTATGTTGACAATCTTTCAACCGATACATCTGCTATTTATCAGATAGCGAAATAAAATTAAGCTAACGGGCTGTTGCACTGATACGGCCCGTTATAATTTATCAGACCTCCCCTGCCCATAGGCAGGGGAGGTATTTTTGCCATATTGAAAAAACTCATTTCGGCGATATGATCAGCAAAAAAACTGAAGGATGGCAGCTTATTGAGGCAGCAAGCCCGCGGGAGGATAACGGTATGCGTTTGGATTCCGGCGAAACGAAGATATGCACATATCGGATCGAACTGTTAACCCGGGGCCTAGATTTACGGAAAAACACAAGCTGTAAATTAAATAATATAATTTTATTTTTATTTTTCTCTTGAAAAAGATAATTATATATATTATAATAAAAATTATAATTGGAGTTGTATAGCTTCAACAGGCAAAAAACATAGTAAATTTACGGTAAGGTGTGACAATATGAAAAAAACAGCAAAAAGAGTTTTGGCGTTAATTCTTGTCCTACTGATGATAACGCCGCTTTTTTCCCGGTTCGCTTCGGTTTTCGGGGCCGGAAGAAAAAACGCGGCGATAATAGACGCTATAACAAGCGGAACAACACCGGCCGGCAGCGTTGGGAGAGATCCCCTTGTAACCGGCAATATAAATTTAACAGGGATGGATCTTGATAATGCCATACATTTCATCATCCGCCATTGGCACATGGCTAAGGATCCCAAGGGATTTGAAAGCGGAACGAATGAAGACGGAACCCCCAACTATACAGTTGTTATCGGCGGGTTTATCATTCCGAAGGATGACGGCAGCTATGAATACTACGCCCGAGCCTACAACGGGTCGGTTGAGGCTCAGAAAAACGCCGACAATAATCTCTATAAGGGCTTTGCCAGAATCACAAAGGATACCGTTTCAAGCTACATAAAAATCAATGAGGACGGCGATATTGAGCTCCCGATAAATCCTTATCATAAGAACCAGGATTATTATGAGCTTTTCGCGGGCTTCTCGATATCCTCGGGGCAGACCGCCGTAAGGATGGAAGACGGGCAGCAGGATGAATACAGCGAAAGCGCAAAGCTTATTATCGACCATACGGCATATAACAAAGTTCATCTTATAAAGAGCCACGTTTACTATACGAGTCAGCTTATGACTGTTGAGGGCGAACTGGAAATGGGCACTAAAACCGGTTCCGCCGCCCCCTTCCCAAACTATATTGACACAGAAATCTATTCTGACGGAACAACCGATAAGAATACAAAGCTTTATAACACAAATAAGGGACTGCACACCGACAAAACCGCCATTATTACCAAAAATGAAGCTTATAATGACGGGCGCACCTTTGACCTTGACCTTGAAACCTGGTTCAATGACGGCGAGCCTGTTAACATCGGTATGATACTTGACGCTTCGGGCAGTATGGGCTTTACTCTGGAATCGCCGATACCCATAAAGGTTTTGGGCGAAGATAATCCCTTAAATCTTACCGAAGCACAGCTTGAAGCCTTATCGGCAAAGCAGCTTAAAAGCGGGGACACTTCGGATTTTACATACGATGACTTTCTGTCAAACAGCGAACTTAAAAATATCCTCAATCCTCGAAACACAGATAAATCCAGCATTAGAAGCAGCGGCTACACCTATTTTATCTATGACCCCCGCCCGGGTGTTGTTGAGTTTGTTCCGCTGGGATATTGGGACGGCGCGTCCCACGGCGCAGGTTATCCGATAGGGCTTTATATGCTAAACAAAGACAGCACCGATAAAACGCTGCGCGAAAGAGACTACGGCCTAAACAGCGTAACAGGCGATGAGGATCTGAAGGTTGTTGAACGGACAAACAAAAGCTCCATAGACTTTACAACTGTTCATAACGTACCCACAACCGAAGGAAGATTGGCCTGGCAAAGCGACGGCGATCTTAAGTTTGATGCAAACATCGGCTTTAATCTCACAGCCTCCAAAGCCGCTCTCAAATTGGGAGTAACACCCACCTCAAAAAACTTTACGCTCTCTTTCACAATAAAGCAGAACGGCTCCGACAGCAAACCCGCCGAACAAGCTGAAATCTTATATATCGGTCCGCTTGTTCCGGGAGAATCGGACTATATAAGAATGTATCGAAACAGCGGCGGCAGCGCAAACAGACTCAGAGTTGACAGCGGCTCCGGCAATACCCTTGCAAATATCAACGGTGTTTTCGGCAATACAAATTCAAAATACGTTACCTTGGTATTTGAGAATAACACTGTAACCACATATGTATATGAAAACGGCAATACGGTAGACACTTCACCGGTCACAAACAGCTTTACCCTCCCCGACGGAGACAATTACATCATATTCAACCCGTTTAACAACAGCTACAACGGCGCAAATATCTTTGTTGACGATATTTATTTATTTGACAATGCTATCAGCGCATCCGATATTCCTACCCTCCGGAACAGTACCTTATCACCGGATGATTTGGTTGATGTAAATTCCGCAAACGTTTTGGTTCAAAGCACCGAAGGCGGCACCATGGGAACGGCAACTAAAGCCAATATCGCAAACACGGCAGCAGAGCGCGATGGCTGGTATTATATCAATCCAACCGGAAACTGGTCAACAAACTATGCAAATAAGAGTGTTCAGTCCGGCAAGACCTTCAACGGCATTGTTAAAAACATTGTGTTTAAAGACAACATTTCCTCTTCCGAAGAACCTACGGGGGTAAGGGAAAAATACGGCCTTGAATTCGGCGGAACAAAAAAAACATTTAAATCCTCCGCCATAACTCCAACACTATTCTATATTGACACAAAAGGCTATCTCCGCTGCTTTTATTATGTTAACAGCAACGGAGGCTACGGCTCGTCATATGTTTATGAAAACTCCGATGCGGACTATATAAAGGTTGAAGCTCTTCAGCGGGCTATGGGTTCCTTTTTAACCGAGCTTGAGGCAAAATCCCCCGAAAGTATGGTGTCGGCTGTTCGCTTCAGCGCGGGTCAACTGCCGGACAGCGACCTTGATATGCTCGTTTTGCTGGATTGGACAGCCGATCCCGTTGAAGCTGAGAAGGCTCTCTCAAATCAGCGCGGTGATGGCGGAACTCAGAGAATAACCGGAAGCAAATCCTCCAAAGGCTCAAAATTTTCAAACTATATCGGGGATTCAAACGGCATAGAGCAGTTTAACTACGGTCTTACCGGCAACACCTCAACGATAAAGGGAATTGAGGCATATGAACAGGTTCTTCATACAAGGCTTGAAGAGTATTTAAAGAGAAAATACACCGCCAATAACGAAAAACCCGGCGCAAAATATATCATCATTTTCACCGACGGCAAGGACACCGATCTGAACACCTTAGTTGGCGCAAACGCAACTGAAAATGAGGTATTAAAGGCGATATACGGAAGCGAAGTAAGCGGAGGCACCGGAAATGGACTTGACGCATACGTACACGCCAAAAACTTAAGAGAAGAGGGCTACACCATATTCTGCGTTCTGCTCGCGGGCGGCCCCGTTTCTCAGAGCAAGGATGCAAACGGAAAAGAGATATATAATGAATATTCGCAGGCGATGACCTTCCTTAATGCTCTGTCCGGACCCGGCAAGGGCAGCAAGGAAGAAGAGCGGGACGAAGAGATAAGAAAACACAACGCCGCTCACCCTGATCCCAAAGATCAGCTTCCCTTAACTCAGTATGTATATTCAACCGAAGGACCCGTTGCCGAGCAAGTTGGGGGAAATAAAATAGATAAGCTCATAGGCATATTCAACGAAGAGGGCGGAATTATGACCCAGCTTACATCCGACCTCAAAAACTACTGCATTCAGGACTATATCGATCCCCGCTTTGATATTGTTGACGCAAATAATTACGTTTGGCACCTCAACGCAAACGGCAGCATTACCGTTACCGATAAAAACGGCGAGCCTGTTATAAACACCACCCTGCTTTCAAACGAAGAAAAAACAGCAATAGTTGTTACGGACGGCAAAGGCACACCGCAGATAACCAAAAACTTCAAGGGAAAATATGAGGGTATGCCCATAGCCCTGACTTTGAGCGACTCAGACATCACCGAAACCGCCCTTCAGGCAATGCTTTTTTATAACGGCGAAAAGAATCTTTACTATATCAAATGGACAAATCAGATCATACCCGGCGCACCTGTTGCAACCTCAAGAACTCCCGTTTGGCATTCAAGAATAACCGTTAGAGCTAAAGACGACTTCCTCGGAGGAAACGCCGTTATGTCAAACGGCAACGGTGCAGATGAAAACTATGTTTTTGATCCTACCGACGACAATAAATCCTCGGGAACGGACGATATGTTCCTCGGGTTAACCGAAACAGAGGACGAAAAGGTGGAAGATAACCCCTCAAAGGGCTTCCCGCGCACCACGGTGAACGTTGGCTCTCCAAACGGAAATGCCGAAGGCGAACAGCTTTTATATATGGGCGAAAGCCTTACGAAGAAGGACATACTGAATAAGCTCGAAGAAGAAATTGAGAATAAGCTTAAAAGCTGGACATTCGATGACGATGCACGAGTTAAATACTACTGGGAATATCTCTGCCGATATGCCGAAAAAACCGGAACAACGCTTGAAGCTCTTTTAAGCAAAATCGAAAAGGACGGAAAGCTGGAGATCCCCTATTCGTATATCAGAAATACAGATAACTCCAATCAAACCGGAAGCGAAAAACACGAGGCCGACGAACTGGGAATTCTGGTTTATACCTGGCAGGAGTGCGCCGATATAACGACCGCGGACGGCGGAACCGAAAAAACACCCGCCTATCCGAACGGAGCCTCAACCGACACAAAAACAAGAATTTCAATGCTTACGGTTGAATATAAACCCAAGAGCGCAAACGAGCGAGTAAGCGACAAAGACGGAACAAACTGGAATGAAAAGCTCCACAGCGAAGGAGAAGATAACAACGGCGAGCTGATTTACGGCTGGGATCGGGATTTTAAAAAGGAAGCAGGAACCGAGCAGACGGGCGGCGAGCATAAGGGCAAATTTACAACAAAGCTTGTTGCCGGAGAGATAGCGGTTCAGATGCTGATAGACGACAGCGCAATTCAAAAGGCTCCTGGTGTTAAAAAGATCGTTTACAGCGCCGACCTTTACCGCGAATATAACGGCAAACAGGAGTTTGCCGGAACCTATACGGCAACCTATATTATTGAAAACGGCAAACAGAGCGAGGTTTTGGCAGAATTTGAACCCGCCGGGGATTTTGCGAAGTATGTTAACGCCTACGGTCTTCCCATAGGAACATACACTCTAAGGCAAAATGCCAAAACAAGCACGGGGGCGGATAACCTCTTCTTCCTCGAGCTGAACGCAGTTGTTCTGACTGATGAGAACGACGGAGTTTTCGCCTCAGATACGAACTTTACAACCGAAAATGAAAACTCAGCCTATCTGAAGAGCGCAACAACATCAAACTTAACCGCTAACCTCGGTATGCCGAGAGGCAGCAAGGGCTATACCGACCTGCTCTATGCTCTTTTCCAAATTGAGCTTTTTGCAACCGATGAAGAAATTGAATATGTTCCCCTGCCGGAAACCGGCGGCAGCGGCGCTCTTCCCTTCTTCTCATTCGGAGCGTTATTCATCTTCGGCGCGCTCGGTTTTTACGCACTGAAAAAACGCCGCTATACCGCATAAAAACAAGGAGACCCTATGAATAACACCGCGGTTAATAAAAATGAGGTTTTGTTTTCCCGTCCGGGAGAGCTGGTGCGCCTTACCCCCTGCCATAAAAATGCAATCCGCTTTGAAGCCTTCCCCGATTGCAAACCAATAGATGAAAATTTTACTCTTCTGCCCGGGGAGGGAGAGGCCCTCATATCCGAAACCTACAAAAGCGTTACTATAACCGTTGGAGACCTCTCGGCAACTCTGGAGCAGAACGGCAGAATAACCTTTCGCCGCCTAGGGAAAACTATTTTGAGGGAAAAGCCGGAGCTCACCTTTGATGACGGCTACCGTCACTATGAAAACCGCGCAAGCGGCCTATGGTCTGCCGGGGTTACGTTTGAAGCAAACGAAAACGAGCATTTTTTCGGTTTGGGACACGAGGCAAGCGGCTGCTTTGATTTAAAGGGGTGCTCCTTTGACCTGCGCCACGTTAACGCGAAATGCACCATTCCCTTTGTTTATTCATCGCTCGGCTTCGGATTTTTATGGAATAATCCGGCGATAGGAAACGTTGAGCTTTCAAAAAACAGAACCCGCTGGAGCGTTCAGGCAACAAAAAAGATGGATTATGTTGTTATCGGCGGAACTCCCAAAGAGGTTTCGGAAGCTCTTGCCGATTTAACGGGACATTCTCCGATTATGCCGCGCTGGGCAACGGGTCTGTGGCAAAGTCGTCTGCGGTATGAAACGCAGGAAGATCTTTTGAGCGTTGCGCGGAAATATAAAGAAGAAGGCATACCGCTCTCTGCAATAGTTGCGGACTATTTTCATTGGACCGAGCAGGGGGACTATAAATTTGACCCTGCTTATTGGCCCGATATAAGGGCCATGGCAGACGAGCTGCACGAAATGGGTACAAAGCTTGTTGTTTCCGTTTGGCCAACGGTTAACGAAAACAGCGAAAACTACCGATATATGCGGGAAAACAATCTTTTAATCCGCACGTCCAGAGGCTCCGACCGGGTTTTTCCGTTTTACGGTTGGCAGGCGGAGATCGACGCAACTAACCCCGCAGCACGCGGCTTTGTTTGGAATAAACTTAAAGAAAACTACCTTGATAACGGCGTTGACGCGCTTTGGTTTGACGAAGCGGAGCCGGAAATTCACCCCGAGCATTTTGATAATCTGCTTTTTTATGCGGGGCGGGGCGATGAGGTTGCGCTATTATATCCTTACTATTATTCAAAGATGGCATATGACGGTTTCTGCTCCTTAGGCAATAACTCGCCTGTAACGCTAACGCGATGCGCATATCTCGGTTCGCAAAAATTCGGCTCGCTTGTATGGTCGGGCGATATTCCTTCCACCTTTGAAAGCCTTTCCCGGCAGGTAAAGGCGGGGCTTAATATGGCCTTATGCGGCATTCCCTGGTGGAATACGGACGTCGGCGGCTTTTACGGCGGCGATACCGAAAGCGAAGAATATCGCGAGCTTATTGTTCGTTGGTTCCAGTATGGGGTATTCTCCCCTGTTCTGCGGCTGCATGGAAACCGCCGCCGTCACTCTGAAATAAAGAGAGACGTTAAAGAGCCGTCAGGAGATCCGAATGAACTATGGAGCTTCGGAGAGCAAAACTTTGACATACTGAAAAACCTTGTTTTTCTTCGTGAGCGGCTCAGAGATTATATTGAGCTTCATATGAGCATTGCCGCAAAAAAAGGATATCCCGTAATGCGCCCGATGTTCTTCGACAACCCCGATGACGAAGTTTGCTATACGCTCGAAGAACAGTATATGTTCGGGGACGATATTCTGTTTGCCCCCATTGTAAAAAAAGGACAGACGCGAAAAACCGTTTACCTTCCCGAGGGCGAATGGATACTTACAAAAGACAAGCAGAAATACAAAGCAGGTTTCCACGATATAAGCGCAGAGATAAATGAATTCATAGCCTTTGTTAAAGCGGGCGCAAACGTAATAAACTGCTTTTAACGCGGAATTTTAACTCTACCGGCGGTTGTTTTCTCCCCAATCAACCGCCGGTGTGTGTATTTTCAAGGCAAAAAGCTCTATACTGAGATCGAAAGGAGGCTTTCTATGGATCAGCAAAAGATCGGAAAATTTATAGCCGAACGCAGAAAAATGCAGGGCTATACGCAAATGCAGTTAGCTGAAAAACTGAATATTACCGACAGAGCGGTTTCAAAATGGGAAACAGGCAGAGCATTGCCGGACACTTCCATAATGATGGAGCTTTGCGGAATACTGAAAATCAGCGTAAACGATTTATTAAGCGGGGAGGTAGTTTCAATGGATAACTACAACAAAGAATTAGAAAACAACTTAATTGAAATGGTAAAACAAAAAGAAACAGCGGATAAAAGGCTGCTGAAGCTGGAAATTTTTATAGGCGTTCTTGTGTCGGCGGTTTTCGTTGCAATGATCCTTATTGCATCCTTAGTGCAAATGGATAATTGGCTTAAAACAGTTCTCATAATCATAGGCGTAGTTCCGTTTTTTGCGGGAATGTTTTACGCGCTCAGAATTGAGCAGGTGGCAGGCTACTATAAATGCGCAAAGTGCGGCCATAAATATATTCCGAGCTACACCAGTGTTTTTTTCTCAATGCATATAAACAGAACAAGATATATGCGCTGCCCGAAATGCGCCAAACGATCCTGGCAGAAAAAGGTTATAAGCAAGGAATAATTATTTTATGAACATAATAAAGGCAGCTCTGATTTATTATATTATTATATCGGCCGTTTCGGCTGTTATAACAGTATACGATAAAATCGCCGCGAAAAAATTCCCGAAAAAGCGCGTTCCGGAAAAAACTCTTATGCTTTTGGGATTTTTCGGCGGAGCGGCGGCGATGTATTCCGTTATGCTTCTCATCCGCCACAAAACAAAGCATAATAAATTTATGATCGGGCTGCCTGTTTTTATTGTTCTTCAAATAATTATAGTTTTTTTATTATTCAGAGTATGTTATAATTAAACAAATAATCGGCGGAAAAGAAGGCGAAACCACAAAAACATGCAGGATATTATTATAAAACCAATAGGACACATTAAAAATGACGTTAAAAATAAAAAAGATGTTTCCTGGGGAAATGATATTTCCGCAATTATACTGAACGAGGAATATCACGGCGGATTAAAAGGCTTAGAAGAGTTTTCTCACGTAACAGTAATTTTCTATTTGGATAAGGCCGAATTCGAAATAGATAAACATTTGCAAAGAAGACCTCAAAACCGCGATGATATGCCGTTAGTAGGCATTTTTTCTCAAAGGGGAAAAGACAGACCGAATCAAATCGGCATAACCTCGGTGCAAATCGTTTCTGTTTCAAACAACGAACTTACTGTTAAGGGATTGGACGCGATAGATGGAACACCGGTATTGGATATAAAACCATACTATCCGATTTACGATCAAAAAGCTGCAAAAGTTCCGGAATGGGTTGTGAAACTGACGCAGCATTATTTTTAATTTTCAATTAACCTACACAGAGGTATATCTATGAATACATATATCAGCGTTTGCGGGTCCGATTGCCGAAAATGCTGCTGTTTCGAGTCTGGGGAATGCACCGGCTGCAACGAATGCAAAGGAAAAGTGTTTCATGTTTCCGAGGGGGAGGCATGCGCGATCTATAATTGCTGTGTAACCGAACACGGCTATTCAAATTGCCTGGATTGTGAAAAAATCCCCTGCGGCATATGGAATAAAACCCGCGACCCGAAATTCAGCGATGAAGAATTCGAAAAAAATATAGCGGAAAGGATTGCATTGCTGCGCGAAAAACGGTGATATTATGCTTGAAAGAATGGATAAATTTTTTGAAAACAGGCTGTCGGGATATGATGAGCATATGCTTACCGAACTGGAAGGTTCAACAGAGTTTTATAAGTTCACCGCCTCCCTGCTGCCAAAGGCTCCGTTTGCCGAGGTTCTCGATTTAGGGATAGGAACAGGGCTTGAGATGGAGGAATACTTTTTATTAAACCCGGAAGCTCAAATAACGGGAATCGATTTATCAGCGGCTATGCTCGGCGCGCTGAAAGCAAAATTTCCCGATAAAAGCCTGAATCTTTTCTGCGCTTCATATTTTGACACGGATCTGGGCTTTGAAAAATTTGACGCTGCCGTTTCGGTTGAATCGCTTCACCATTTCAGAGCCGAAAAAAAGCTATCGCTTTATCGGAAGCTGCGCCGTTCACTAAAAACCGGCGGCTTCTTCGTTTTAACGGACTATTTTGCCGAATCTGACGCTCTTGAAAAGGAATACTTTGAAACTCTTGAACGCCTCAAAGCCGAGCAGGGCATTTCGGACGATGAATTTTATCACTATGATACGCCCTTAACTTATGTTCACGAAACTGAAATTTTGAGAGAAGCGGGCTTTTCACAGGTTGAGATATTAAAAAACTGGAATTCAACCTACACTCTCCTTGCTAAATAAGCCCGCTACCCTGCCTCATCAAAAACTGAGGCGGGGTGTTTTTTCTTTTTCGGAGGAAGCTTAGGAACAAACTTATTCATTCTTTCAACCGCCGCCGCTAAATCGTAGGAAGCGCATTTATCGGGAATATATTCGCTCTGCTTCGGCCTTTCATGCTTTAGCCTTTCCTGCTTCGATCTTTCCTGTTTCGGATTTTCCTGCTTTCGTGCGAGCCACGCGTTTATATATCCCGGCATATTTTGTTTGTCCTTTTGTCTGCCGGGATTGGCTTCAAGCCAGCCTTTTATTGTGCGCAGCTGCTGAGTTATATTTACATCCGGATACAGTTCCTTCCATTTTTTTATTTCGGAGGAGGAAACGGGATATTCCTCTCCGCTTTGAAGCGGAAGAAAAATTTCCGCCGCGTCCGGAATATATTCTTCCTCCGTATCTGAATATAACTCTGTCTCTTTCTCTGACTCTATATCTTTCTCTAACTCTATCTCTATCTCTTTCTCTATCTCTTTCTCTATGTAACATTCGGTAACATTGTTATAACGCTTTGTAACATTGTTACTTTTGTTTGTAACATTGTTATCAGCCTGCTGCTCTGCTCTGTTTTTTCTGCTTTTTCTCATTTTTTCAGCCGCAATACTCTCGCTTCCGGTGCATAAGGAAACCTGAGGAAAAAAAAAGGTTTTGCCGTCCTCAGTTTCAAGAAGACCATACTTTTCGAGGGCTTCAACGGTTATTTTGCAAGCCTCTTCGTTTTCATTGAAGTCGATAGCAAGCTCCTCATAAAAATTTTCCTCAAGTCCGAGGAATTCTATACTTCCGCCGGTTGATATAGCTTTGAGCAGCATCTTAAAATAAATCATTACCGCTGTGTCACCGGCGGCTTTTCTCAATACTTTTATCCTGATATCGTTAAAAAACTCATTTGATAATTTAAGCCAGTAATATCTCGGACTCTCAAACATTTTTTTGCTCCTTTGAATTATAATAATTTTGCTCTATTTTACCATTTCCGATATCTTAATTTCTCCCCGAAAAGGGGGATTTTTCAATTTAGGACAAAAAAAATAAGCAGGTCATTGCCTGCTCAATTTTTTTATTACGTATTCGTTCATAAAACACATCACCGCGCTCAAAACTATAAGCACATACGGCATTATGATAAAAGAGGTGGAGGTTGCGGTATAACCGAAGGCAAGCTGGATGATAAAGCCCACGGCATAAGCTCCGAAGAGATGATAGCCCGTTATATCGGCGGAATATTCTTTTCCGAATCTGGCGGGGACTGTATGCAAAACGCTCGGAAAAATCGGACCGAAGCCAACGCCAATAAGAAGAAGTCCGCAGATTGCCGTTTTTCCTATCGGCAAGAGCATAAAGATTATGCCCGCAAACGATACGCCGATCCCGAGCCTTATGAGAGAATTATCGCTGAGTTTTATAGCGATAAAGCCCGCAATAAATCGCCCGAGCATAATGCCGCCGTAATAAAGCGAGACCCACATTGATGCCGTTGACGCGTTAAGCGAATAAATATGTACGATATAGCTCGCAGCCCAGGTGCCTATCAGATTTTCCATTGCGAAATAGAAGCTGAGAGAAAGAATGCTTTGAACAAGTCCCTTTTTTTTGAAAATTTCAAAAAACTTTTTATTGCCTTTTTCTTCGTCCGGGTTTTCTGCTATGGGGCTGTCAGCCTTTTTCCATAGCGGCAGCGAACCTATAACAATAACCAAAATAACTGTTTGGATCAGCGCTATTGTCCGGCAGCCGTTTCGCCAGGAATTATCTTTTAAGAAGAAGGACATTATTATAGGGCTGAGCGTTACCCCTATTCCCCAAAAGCAATGAAGCCAGTTCATATGCTGCGCCTTATAATGGTGCGACACAAAATTATTAAGACCCGTGTCTATCGCTCCTGCGCCGTAGCCCAGAATAATTGCGAATATCATCATAACAACGATATTCGGAGAAAAACTGATACCAACAAGCCCTATAACGGTTAAAAGAATTGATACGGCAGTAACCTTTCCCGTTCCGAATTTCCGGATGAGAATACCTGCAAGAGCGCTCACCGCGCTTGTGCAAACGCCTACGATGATATTATAAATTGACGCAAAGCTCTCAGCAACTCCGAGTTCCTTATGAAGAACCGGCCAAATAACTCCGAAAACGGAATCGGGCAGCCCGAGGGAGATAAAAACTATATAGATAACGGCTAAAAGCAATATCATACTCTGTCTCCGATATTATTCCGATATAAGCGCAAGGGCTTCGGCGCGGGTGCGCGCGTCCGAACGGATTATCCCGCGCAGAGCTGAGGTGCGTGTGAGCGCGCCGGCGGCTCTCGCTCCGCGCATTGTCATACAAAGATGCTCGGCCTCAACTATAACCGCAACTCCCTTGGGGCTGAGGTTATCCGTTAAAAAGTCGGCTATCTGGGCGGTGAGGCGCTCCTGAAGCTGAGGTCGGCGGGCGAAATTATCAACTATTCTCGCGAGCTTTGAAAGCCCGATAACCTTGCCGCCCGAGGGGATATAAACGATATGCGCCTTTCCAACGAACGGAAGAAGATGATGTTCACACATTGAATACAGCGGTATATCCCTTACTACCACCATCTCATCGTTATTTTCCTCGTTAAAAAGCTTTATAAACTGCTTCGGATCTTTTTCGAGCCCCGAAAAGACCTCCTCATACATATTTGCAACTCTTTTCGGAGTTTCAATAAGTCCTTCCCTTTCGGGATCCTCGCCTATTGCAAGAAGAATTTCTCTTACTGCTTTTTCTATTCTCTCTTTATCCATAAATGCTCCTGATTGGTTTAATTCGGAATTTCGCTTTCCGAACCCCGAATTGGTTTTCTAATTCTCTCCCGGCGTATATATAATTGTATAGCATCCCGATCTGAGCTTTACTAACTTATCGATTGCTCCTATGCCCTTTAATGACTTATCTCCTATGCGAAGTTCAGTAACATAGCCTCTTTCAGAATCGATAGAGGCGTTATGCGAAATTATTTCGAGCCAATCGGCGGGGTTATCAGAGAGAGAAGTTTCCGGATTCCAGGCAAGGATCCTCTCCTTCATCTCTTCGCTTGACCTGGTAACGTATGTAATAAAGCTGCTGTAATACGAATCAAAGGGGCTTGCAACGGAAACAGGGAAATTATCGCCCCTCCAGGCGTCATATGCGCCAACGGTTGAACCCGCGCAGCTTGCGGAATACACCGTTAAAACAGGAGTGAGAGACGGATCGCCGAGCATAACAACATACTCTCCCATAACATCCTTTACGGCATTTTTCAGCATTTCGGAGCAGTTATCATAGCTGCTTGAAGCAATACCGACGCTGCTTCGGTTTTCAACCTTAAAATTATATTTTTTAAGCAGAGTAAAAACAGCAACTGCCTGAGCCTTGAGAGCGTTTTCCTCGGTTGCGATTCCGCCTATTTCCATGGAGGTTATGCGGGCAACAAGCTCTTCGGTGTTGACCTCGCTCCCGGCATACATGGTTGTTTCGGGGTAATCTTTATCGCGGGCAAGGGTTGTCCCGGAATAATAATAGGATAAAATATAATCATAAGGGAATCCAACGTTTCCCATGGCAACTGCTCCGTATTGCGTTAAACCCACTCCATGTCCGTAGCCGTAAACAACAAAGGTAAAGGTGTCGGGATCGGCATTCACCTCGGGAGCTTCAGGAAAATCGGAAGGCAGAAACGAGAAGAGGTCGTCATAAACGCTGTCATCATAAAAATAGTCCTCTATACCGTCAATTTCAACAGTCTCCTGCTCAAAAGCTTCAAGACCCACCGCGGCGCGCAGAATAAGCCTGGCGTCGGCGGCGGTCACCTCGCCGTCAAAATCCACGTCGAGAACCCTTATTCCGGTTTCGGTTGGATTGGTAAGCCCAACGGCGGTTCGAAGGGCAAGGCGCGCATCCTCGGCGGTTATCGCCTCATCGGCGGTTATATCTCCCAAAAGAACGCTCCCGGCAAAAGCGTATAGCGAAAGCGCCGCCGGGAGAATCATAGCAGATATTATAGCAGATATTAAAAGTTTTTTTATATTGGAAATCATATGTATCAGTTACTTTCATCGGCATCCGACCGCTCGCTGTTATCGGATGTTCTTTCATTTGAAGTCCCGCTCGGGAAGGTTTGCTCGGAGGACTTTGTTTCCTCCTGCTCGGAATATAAAAACGGAAGATAGCTCTGCGCCCAGTTTTTAAGCGAATAGGAATGGGCGCGGAAATAATAACCGCCCGCGGCGCAAACAAAAAGGATAACGGCAACAAGCACGGCAATAAGAGCCTTATATTTATCGCCGCTCTTTTGCTTGTCTATGACCGGGCTTTCTTTTTTTATAAGCCCGGCATCGGCGTCAATTATCTCGGTTAAGAGCTTGCACTGCTCTGAGCAGCAGCGGAAAATAAACTCGCCGGTGCTTTCGCCGTAAAATGAGCTTATCTCCCTTACGGTTGTTTCAACCTCGTTTGTTACCGCTATGTAAACGGTTTTAACTCCGTTCGCGTCATCACCCGAATAATAGGCGTTTGACATAGCTATTCCGTAGGGCACGCCCATAAGCTCGGCGGCGGTTATCGAAAGATTAACAACATATTCATTGGGAGGCATACTGCCTCTGTTTTCGGTTTTGTTTACAAGCAATATCCTGTCCGAAAGCCCCTCGGAGGAAGCAACATATTTCTTGAAAACCACCGCGGGCTTAGTTCCGGCTATTGCAATTTTAACCTTTTCTCTGGCGGAGGCGGCAGAGAGCTTTTCGGCATAATAATACTGCAGAGGAGCCGCGCTGAGGGAAGAAGAGAGCTTTTCGTTCATATAGGGAATAACAAAATTTCCGAGCACAGCATAAGCTCTGCTCTCCTCAAGGGGCAGCAGCATAACCGTCTGTCGGCCGCGTTTGGCGGCAAAACCGGAATAGAGGCAGTCCGAAAGGGCGAATATATCTCCGCCCGAAACAACGCCCGCATGGCAGACATTGAAATCCAAACTTTCCTGCTCCTTTTCGGAAGCCGTTTTCAGCGCGCCGGCGAGAAGCCTCTCGTCAACAGTGAGCTGAAGCCCGAGAGCCTTGCAGAGAATTTCCTTTGTTTCGGCATATTTTGACAGGACGGAAAAAAACATAATGGTGTCGGAATCGGAAAACGCCTTACCTATTGCGGCGGTGGCTTCCTTGAGAGTTGAAAAATATTCTATCCCGTTTTCCTGCATAAGCACCGGATCAAACGTCTTTTTTAATATTTCCTCAAAGGTATCGCTGCCTTCGGCTTCGGTTCTTACCTTACCCAGAATAATTATTTTTGCTTTCATTATCTTTCCCTTTCAAAAAATTTAGAGTGTTTAAGCCGTATTATGCCGCGGCGTCCGTATCCGGCGAAGATGGTTCATCCGCTACCCCGTTATCGGCAGAAGCGCTTTCGTAAGCTTCGGTTTTTCCTCCCGATTCCGCGGCTTCGGTATGCCCGCCCACTGCAGGGACCTCGTTTTCCTCAGGCACGTTTTCGGAGGTTTCTTCCGCCCCGGAGCTTATGATCTCCTCTGAGCTCGTTTCTTCCGGCTCGGGTGCGGGAGCGGAGGTCAACGACTCCGACGGGGCTGAAGAAGAGCTGCTCTCGGGAACAGCGTTACCCTTCTTCTTATCGTAATATGCCTGCGGGAAAATCGCGGAGCTGTTATAATAAACAAGCGACTTATTTATATCCTCGCTCTCGCCCTCTCTGAGCTGGCGGGCAACGATAACAAGCCTTCCGCTTGAAAAGATGTTGCGATAGCAGGTGTAAAGCATAATAGTTTTATCTCCCGCCTGAACGTCAACTCCGGTGTGTATCATGGAGCGGGCTTTTATCTGATCCATTATATTAAGGAAGTTTTCTTCCGAGGAGAACGATGAATAAATATAGTTGAAAATCTTTCCGTTGTCATCCGCAGGGTCGGCGTTAGTCAGCATAACGGCAAAAATTTTCCATTTTGTTGTTTCATAAAGGGTGTCGAGAGTTATGATCGGCGCATTGAGATAGCCCTGAACGTTCATATAGTTTTCAAGCTTGTTGAAAATCAGCTTGTCGTGGGTGTTGTGGCCGTAAATTACGGTATTTTTGCTGAGACCGCTTTTGCCCATACTGCAGGACGCCTTAACATACGGATTTCCGTAGCGGCTGCGGCTGCCGTAAATATCGCGGTAGAGATAATAGCTGTCGTTATCTGTTTGAAGAAGAACGGTTGAAATTTCAGTTCCGTCGATCTTCAGCCAACCAACAACATCGCGGCTTATTGCATAGAGATTTGCAAACTTAATGTTCATACCCTCCGGGAAATCAACATCCGGGTATTTTGCGCGCATCTCAGCCCAGGCGTTATCAAGCTCATATCCGGGAATTTTTTCAAGCTCGGAAATATTACTCTCGCTCTCCTGCAAAAAATTCACCCGTTCGAGGTAATTATGGTAATAAATAAGCAGATAAACGAGCGCGCCAACAAGAGCAACAAAGGATACCGCTCTTACCGTTTTTCTGATCTTTTCGCCGGAAGAATCGCTCTTTTGGGGAAGGTTATTAACGGCGAAGCGCTTAAACCCCTCCTTTGAGAAATGGGTTTTTATAAAGAACTTAAACTTTTCGCCGGTTGTTTTTTGAATTTTCTCATCCGCTCCCGAAACGCTAATATGGAGCCTTGTCATCTCTTCGGGGGTGAGCCTTTCGGCGTCAACCTCCAAAAAAGCGGGAGCTTCAAAGGCGGACTCGGGCTTATAGGCGGACGCCTTTTCGGCTGTGTTTTCCGGCTCGCCGTCTATTGAATCAAATTTATCATCGGAATAATCGGAAAAAATATTCATATCCGTTATCGGGGATTTCCCTATATCCTCCTCCAAATGAGCTATTTTCTGCTTTTGCCTGTTCAGATTTTGCTGCGAACGCTGCCTTGCCTCTTTTTTGCGGGCGTCAATTTCAAGCTGCTCTTTTCTCTTCTGAGCCTTCCCAACAATGCTCTGCCAGCGTTCGTCCTTAAATTCGTTATCCGCTTCAAGTCCGTTTGAGAACGCCTCAACAACGCTCCTGTTTACCCTCTCGGACTGCTCTTTTGAAAGACCTTTTTCTTCGCTGCCATCGTCGTTTTCGGTTTTTCCGCCGGCTGCGTCAGTTCCTTTTTTTCTTGCGGAAAAACCCTCCACGAAAAAAGGTTTTTTTTCGTCCGGTTCTTTTTCTTCTTTTTTATAAGCCTGAGGGGGATTTTCTTTTTCCGCCTCGGCAGAATAGATCTCTCTGGTTCCGGGGTCAAACTCATCGCTCAATGGGTCGATCAAGCCCGAATAAGATGTTTTTTTAGGAGCGTATCTGTTTTCAGCCCCCGAAAACTGAAAGCTTCTGGCATAGCCTGAATCGCCCCGGAGCATATTGCCGCGGCGCAGCTTTTCGAGGCGCGCCGCCTCCTCCTTTGCCTGAACCTCCCAGTCGGCGTCATAAACAACTCTCTGCTCGCTCTCTCCAACGCCGTAGGACGGATAGCGGACGCTTCCGTCGGGGGTAAATTCGGGACGGATCGCGCTTTCGGTTTCGCGATCATATGTTGCCCTTACATCTGCTGACACCTTTTTTGATATGCTCCTGTCAATGGCTCTTGAGGCGGCTATTGCGGCATCCGCCTCGGCGGCATAGTCTCTGTGGGGCATACCTGCTCCCGGCAGGTCGCTCAATATGTTTGAAAGATCGCCGCCGTGATATTTTGAAAGCATCTCGCTGAAGTCTTCTTTATATGAACCGTCGGAGCCGAGAATATCGTTTAAGATATCGTCGACCTCATATTTTTTATCCGATGGGGCAACGGCATCGCTTATCTCCTTTGCCAGCTCATCGATCTCTTTTTTATTTACGTCCATAAGGAGTTCCTCTCATTCGCCGTAAACGGCAATGTTTTTATAGGGGTTTTCAATGGAATTCTGATTATACCAGACCTGAGGCATACGCTTATTTTCATTTTGATAAGCGCCGCTCACGTCAACCGTTTCATCCTCGCCGTCTCTTACAAGCCTTGCAAAAACAACGCAGCGCATATCATAATATTTATTGGCGTTCATAATATAAGTGCAGGTTGAAAGGCACAAGAGCTTATCTGAAGCTTCAATGCTCACGGCGGGATTTATAAACCAGCTTCTTCTGAGAATTTCGTCGGTAAAGGCGGGGGTGTTCTCATCGCTTACATACGGGTTCCAATAATAGAAAACGTGGCCGTTGTCGTCCTTTTCGTTAACGTTTGTAACGATGCAGGCAAACACCTTCCATTTATAGTTTTCATAGATGGTGTTCATCTCTATAACCGGATGAGTTTTATAAAATTCAACGTCCATATATTTTTCAAGCTCAGCGAAAATGCATTCGTCCGCGCTGAGGTGATGGCCGTAAATTATAGTGTTCTTATAAAACCAGTTTCTGTTAACTCCCACCCGGCAGCGATAGTCCATCCATATAGAGCCGCGCTTGCTGTAGTCAAGATAAAAGGTTGCGCGCTCATATTTTTTATTGTCCTCAGCCTGCATAACGGGATAATCTATGCTTGTTCCGTTCAGGCGTATCCAGCCGATAACGTCCTGATTTTCGGAATATATCCTTCTGAAAGCGCTCTGCATACCGTCGGGGAAAATAACCCCGTTTATCGTTGGCGCGAGCTCGCCGGAAAAAACCTTTTTCGCGTCAAAAAACGTTACTTCGGGCTTTGGCTCGGAATCGACCTTTATGCTTTCAAATTCATTCGTGTTTCCGGTAACTATCAGAAAAACTCCGATAAAAACCAAAACGGCAATATTAAGCGCGGCCATAACGGAAACATAAATTCTGTCTCCTTTTGTGGCCTTGCCGCTGTTTATTTTTTGCAGATCCGCTATATCTTCGTCGGAATTTTCAAGACAGTCAAGATAAAGGCTGTTTTCGTCCTGAACTTCCGCACCGGAATTCTTATTATTATCCGTCACAGTTTAATCTCTCCGTTTATAATTTCGCCAGTATATAATAGCATAATGAGCGCGATATTACAAGAGCAAATTATTGACAATATATAAATATATTATAAAAATAAGTAAAAAAGTTATAAAATTCATCTTTACTTAAAATTTGTTTGCTGATATAATTAAATATATTTCAGAATAAAGAGTTCAGATAATGTTACATATTCATTATTCATCAGCGTTTATATCGCTATGCCTTGTTTTTATATTATTTTTTTCCTCCTGCTCTCTCGGAGAAGAGGCGGGCTTTGAAAAAATCGGCTTTTCAATGGGCAGCGCGATCAGTTCGCGGATCTATGCCGAAAATGAGGCGGAGGCAAACTCCTTATCCGAGGAGATCTTTGCGGCGATAGGAGAGCTCGACTCTTTAATTTCCGCAACCGACGAAAACTCCGAAATTTCGGCATTAAACGCAGAGGGAGAATTTTTTCTCAGCGAAGAAGCCGGGGAGATAATAAGAAAATCCCTTGATATATGCGAAAAATCAAACGGAAGGCTCAATATAGCCCTCGGAGCGGTAACGAAGCTCTGGGGATTTTCAACCGACCTCCCCTCTTTGCCGGATGAAAAGGAGCTAAAAAGCGCGCTCGGAAAATCGAAGCTTGAGAATATTTTAATTGACGGCTCTTTTATAAGCCTTAAAAACGGCGCTCAGATAGACCTCGGCGCGGTTGGCAAGGGAGCGGGAGCGGATGAAGCCGAAAGGGTGCTTCAAAAATATTCCTGCAGCGCGGTCATATCCTTCGGCGGAACAGTTCTGCTCCACGGAAAAAAGCCGGGCAAAGAAAACTGGGTCATAGGAGTTAGGGATCCGTTCGGCTCTCAGAACGATTATATTGCAACTCTCTCCTTTTCCGGCGGACAAGAGGCTGTATTTATCTCAACCTCCGGCAGCTACGAAAAAACTTTTACCGAAAACGGGAAAGTTTATCACCATATTATCGACCCCGAAACCGGCTTCCCGGTTCAAACGGAGCTTGTTTCGGTTACGGCGGTTTCAAACAGCGGCCTTATTGCCGACGCTCTCTCAACCGCCCTTTTCGCAGAAGGACTTACAAACAGAGCATTGGAGCTTGCAAACGAATACTCAGCTGGGGCGGTATTTATTTTTGAGGACGGAAGAATTTATGTGAGCGGGCAAATAAAGGACTGCTTTGAGATAACAAACACAAACAAATATACCTTAATGAGCGATGAAGAAATTATCTGTTAAAAAAGGGGATATTGCCGTTTTGGCGCTTGCGCTGATCGCATTTGCGGCAGTGCTGCTTTTAAGAGGAAGCCCGAACACCGTTACCGCTGAGGTAAGCATAAACGGCAAAACCGTTTTTTCTTCGGACTTAAACAAGATAACCGAAAAGGAAGAAATAGAGCTTGAAAACGGCGTTATTATAGGAATTGAGCCGGGGAAGATCTATTTTATATCCTCTCCCTGCTCAGGGAAGGACTGCATAAAATTCGGAGAACTCCTTTCGGAGGGTCAGACGGCGGTATGCGTTCCCTCAAAAACGGTTATAACGCTTAAAGGCGAAAAAAAAGGGAGCATTCCCGATGCCATCAGCTGAATTTATGAAAAAAAACAAAAAAAACAACCTCACTCCGGCCGGGAAAACGGCTTTAACGGGAATATTGGCGGCTTTAACTCTTGCGCTGTCGTTTATAGAGCGGATCTTATGCGCTTTTCTGCCGCTGCCGCCGGGGGTCAGACCGGGGCTGTCGAACGTTGCGGTAATGTTTTCGTGTTCGGTGCTCGGGCTTCCCTTTGCGCTCGGCATAATAATTATAAAAGCGGGCTTCGTTTTTCTCGTTTCGGGGGCATACGCAGGAATGATCTCTCTCAGCGGCGGTTTTCTCAGCGTTTTGAGCATTTGGCTGCTGTTAAAGCTTTTTTCAAAAAAAATGTCGTTTTTAGGTATAAGCGTTGCAAGCGCCGTTATGCACAATTTCGGCCAGCTCATAGCCGCCTCTCTTATCGTTGGCAGCGCGCTTTATATGTATCTTTTGCCGGTGCTGCTGATTTCGGCAATAGTCTTCGGCAGCGTAACGGGAATTTTACTGAATGCGGTTTTACCGCAGATCTTAAGGATAGCGCCGAAGCTCGATAAGCATTGAGAAAGCTTTTTTAATTAGCGATTCCGAATTCCGGAAACGCTTTGCGTTTGATTATATACGCACGATCTCAAATTCCGTTATCTTACGGAAAAGTAAAAACAGTTTTTTTACTGTCAAATCATAAAAAATTTCAATTTAATTCCGAATTACGCATTTCGGATTCCGAATTATATATTAAAGCTCGGAGGTTAATATATGGGAAAATTAAGACCCGACGCAATCTTAAAGGCAGTTTCAAAAGGGCGGGGAGGCATTTTTGTTTCTCACAACAAGCTTACCGCCGAAAATGAGACTGTAAGAATGCCGGATCCCGAAAGGGTTGTTTTGCCTATGCTTCAGCATATAGGCGCGCCGTGCACTCCAACGGTTAAAAAAGGAGACAGCGTTGCCGTTGGGCAGGTTATAGGCGACAGCGATAAATTTTTGAGCGTGCCTATCCACGCCTCTGTTTCGGGAACGGTTGAGAGCGTTTCCGACGTTAAGCTTGCAAACGGAACTACCGCCCCTGCGGTCACAATAAAGAGCGACGGAGAGATGAGGCTTTTTGAAGGACTCACCCCTCCCGTTGTTAACAGCAAGGAGGATCTCATAAAGGCGGTAAGAGCCTCGGGGCTTGTTGGTCTCGGAGGCGCGGGATTTCCTTCGTTTGTTAAGCTCACGGTTTCGCCCGAAAAGCCTATCGACACGCTTATTGTTAACGCCGCAGAATGCGAGCCGTATATAACGGTTGATTACCGCGAATGCATTGAAAACTCCTGGAATATAATGAACGGAGTTTACACCCTCGCGGAGCTTTACGGCTTTAAGAGGGTAATTATAGCGGTTGAGGACAACAAACCGCAGGCAATTAAAATCCTCAAGGGCATTGCCGACAAGGATATCGACAAGGGAAATGTTGTTAGGCTTATGGCGCTTAAATCCCGCTATCCTCAGGGCGCGGAAAAAATGATGGTGCTCTCGGCAACAGGCAGAAAGGTCCCCGCAGGCGGACTTCCGAGCGATGTAGGATGCATTGTTATGAATGTTGGAAGCGTTGCGTTTGTTGCAAGATACCTCGCAACGGGCAAGCCTCTTATAAGCCGCACCGTTACCGTAAGCGGAGACTGCATAAAAAATCCGATGAATTTAAGAGTTCCCATAGGAACGCTTATGCAGGATATAGTTGACTTTTGCGGAGGGTTTATAAAAGAGCCTGTTAAAATTCTCTCGGGAGGGCCTATGATGGGAACGGCGATAACCGACCTCGGAGTTCCGCTGCTCAAGAGCAATAACGCCCTTCTTTGTTTCAGCAAGAAAAACGCGGGATTTAAGCCCGAATCCCAATGTATACACTGCGGCCGCTGCCATAATGCCTGTCCTATGGGGCTTATGCCTACCGAAATTGAAAAATACGCCGCGCTGAAGGACGCCGAAACGCTCGTAAGTCTCGGCACTGCCGTTTGTATGGAATGCGGAAGCTGCGCTTATTCGTGCCCCGCGGGAAAACCGCTTGTTCAGCATATGCGACTTGCAAAATCTGTTATGAGAGAGGCAGGGAAAAGATAATGGAAGAAGAAAAAAAGCTCTTAACCGTAAGCGCGTCGCCTCACGTTAAATCGCCGGCAACCGTTAGAGGGATAATGCTTGACGTTATAATTTCGCTCATTCCCGCGGTGTTTGCGGGCATTGCCGTTTTCGGCGGCAGAGCTGCGGCGGTTATTGCCGTCTCAGTTGCAAGCTGCGTTATTTTTGAGGCGATAGCCGTTAAGATAATGAAAAAGCCTATGTGCATAGGCGATCTCAGCGCGGTTATAACAGGGCTGCTGCTTGCTTTTAATCTGCCCGTTACCATTCCTCTGTGGATGTGCGTTTTGGGCTCGTTTGTTGCAATAGTTGTTGTAAAACAGCTTTTCGGCGGCATAGGGCAGAACTTTGCCAATCCCGCCATAACCGCGAGAATAGTTCTTTTGGTGTCCTTTGCCTCGGCTATGACAAACTTTACTTCGCCGAAGGCTTTTGACGCGGTAACCTCGGCAACTCCCCTTTCTTTTCTCGGTAATTTAGACCGCGCCGGGGACATAACCGCCGAAATTATGAAGCTTGTGGGCTCCGGAGATCTGCCCGACCTTTTTAAAATGTTTTTGGGAGTAAGAGCCGGATGCATCGGAGAAGTGTGTTCAGCAGCTCTCCTGCTCGGAGCCGTTTATCTTATGGTCAGAAGAGTTATAAGCCCCATTATCCCCTGCTGCTTTATAGGCACGGTGACGGTAATGATGTTTGCTCTCTCCGGCGGAAGTTTTTATTTTACAGTCTATGAGGTTCTCGGAGGAGGGCTTCTGCTCGGCGCGTTCTTTATGGCAACCGACTATTCAACCTCCCCGATAAACAAAAAGGGCAAGGTGCTGTTCGGCATAGGCTGCGGCATTATTACAAGCGTTATAAGGCTTTATGGCTCTCTTCCCGAGGGAGTTTCATATTCGATCCTTTTGATGAACGTTATGTGTCCGCTTATCGAAAAATTCACCGCCCCCAAATATTTCGGCTTTATTAAATCAAAAAAGAAAAAGGAGGCGGCATAATGACTAAAAAGGATATTTTGGCAATATTAAAAACCGCCCTTTCGCTGTTTATCATATGCGCGGTAACGGCGGGCATAGTTGCCGGAGTTAACGCGCTTACCGCCCCAACCATTGAAAAAAATGAAATTGCCTCGGCAAACGCCGCAAAGAGCGCGGTTCTGTCCGACGCAGTTCAGTTTGAGGATATTGTTCTTTCGGACGGGAGCACCGCCTACATAGGAAAATCAGCAGGCGGCGAAACAGTCGGCTATGTTTTTCGCTCCGCCTCCTCCGGCTACGGCGGAAAGATTGAGATCATGACCGGATTTAATACCGACGGATATATAACCGGAGTTCAGATCCTCTCAATAGACGAAACCCCGGGTCTCGGCCTAAACGCTAAAAAGGACAGCTTCTTAAACCGGTTTAAGGAAACAAATTCGTTTCTTTCGGTAGTTAAGGACTCAGAGGCAGGAGAAAATGAAATTCTCGCGCTCACAAGCGCAACCATAACCTCCCGCGCTATGGTTAAGGCGGTAAATGAGGCGAGAGCATACTTTGACGAGCTCAGCGAAAAGTAATTTATTATCCGATTGGGAATCAGGAATTTCGGAAAAATCGCAACAGATTTTTGATCATATAAATTTAACTTCAAATTTCATCATTTAACGGAAATATCGCAGTTAATTATACTATCTCATTATATATAATTCCGGATTATGCTTTCCTGATTCCGAATTATTAAGTAAACAGGAGGAAGATTGAATGGCTGAAAAGAAAAAAATAAGCTACGCCCGCGAGTTTTCAAAGGGCATACTTAAAGAAAATCCCGTTTTGCGGCTCGTTCTCGGAACCTGCCCAACGCTTGCAACCTCTACCTCGGTTATAAACGGCGTTGGTATGGGAATTGCAGCAACGATAGTTCTCATATGCTCAAATATCGTTATATCCGCTTTAAGAAAGGTTATCCCTTCAAAGGCGAGGATCCCGGCCTACATAGTTATAATCGCCTCGTTTGTTACAATGGTTCAGATGCTTGTTAAGGCGTTTGTTCCCGCGCTTGACCAGAGCCTCGGAGTTTTTTTGCCGCTCATAGTTGTAAACTGCATAATTCTCGGCAGAGCGGAGGCTTTTGCCGGCAAAAACCCCGTTCTTGCGTCTGCCGTTGACGGACTCGGCATGGGCATAGGCTTCACCGCCGCCCTCTTCTGCATGGGAGCGATCAGAGAGATCCTCGGCTCGGGCACCTTCCTTTCGGGAATTGACACAATGATAGGCTCCTTTGTTGACCTTAAAGGCTTCACCGGCTTTGACTTTACCTCAGCTTTGGAAAAAATCGGTCTTGCTCCTATGACGCTGTTTGTTCTTCCCGCCGGAGGCTTCTTTGTTTTCGGCATACTTATGGCTTTGGTTAACAAGCTCGCCGAGGAAAAAGGACTTAAAAAGGCCGCGCTTGAAGGCTGCGAGGGCTGCCCCCACGCCGCCATATGCGGAAAAAGCGAAAAAGAGGAGTGTGGCACAAAATGAAATTTTATATTGCTCTGCTCATAATGGGTATTTTAACTCAAAACTTCGTTCTCTCAAAGTTTTTGGGGATTTGTCCGTTTTTGGGCGTTTCAAAAAAGCTTAACACTGCCGTTGGAATGAGCGCGGCGGTCATATTTGTTATGCTGCTTGCAACGGCGGCAACCTACCCGCTCAATATACTGCTCGAAAAAAACGGACTCGGCTATCTTCAGACCATAGTTTTCATCCTTGTTATAGCTGCTCTCGTTCAGATAGTTGAAATAGCTATGAAAAAATACTTAAAGTCCTTATATAAGGCGCTCGGAATATATCTGCCTCTTATAACAACAAACTGCGCTGTTCTCGGCGTTGTTATTCTCAATATAGACAATATCTCCGAATATTCTGCTTATAATTTCGGCTTCGGCCACGCTATGATGAACTCCTTTGCAGCCGGCGCGGGCTTTATGCTTGCCATGGTTATCTTTGCCGGAGTTCGCTCAAGGCTCGAAACCGCCGACGTGCCGAAATTTATGAGGGGGCTTCCCATAACTCTGGTTGCGGCCTCCATAGTTTCCTTGAGCTTTTTGGGCTTTTCGGGGCTTGTTGAGGGGCTGGGGCTTCTCTGAAAAGGAGAAACAGCGTTATAAATCACGCTGTTTTACCAATTTCATATCCATCAAAATTTGAACAGGTTCAAATTCCCGGATGGACAAATTTACCGTCACGCCTTGTCCGGCTACAACAAGGATCACCGTGATTTTTCATTGCTATTTGTAGCCGGAAAGGCTATGGTAATTAAATGAATCCTATTATTCTTGCCGTTATAATAGTTTCGGGCATAGGCATAATTGCCGGCGCACTGCTGGCTGTTCTTTCAAAAATTATGGCTGTGCCTGTTGATGAAAAGGCCGCTGAACTGGAGGAAACTCTCCCCGGCGCAAATTGCGGCGCCTGCGGCTTTTCGGGCTGCTCGGGCTATGCCTCCGCCCTCTCTTCGGGTAAAACCGAAAACACGGGGCTTTGCGCTCCCGGAGGAAACGAGGTTTCGGCTCAGATAGCCGAAATTATGGGACTTAAAGCAGAAAACATTGAGCCGATGACCGCCGTTGTTTTTTGCCGCGGCGACAGTGAAAACGCAAAGAAAAAAATGATATATTCGGGCGTTCAGAGCTGCGTTCTTGCTTCTCAGCTCTTCGGCGGAGGAAAGGAATGCCTTTACGGCTGCATCGGTCTCGGCGACTGCGTTAATGAATGCCCCTATAACGCCATAAAGCTTTGCAACAGCGTTGCCGTTGTTGATTCCGAGCTCTGCCGCGCGTGCAAGAGATGCGTAAACGTTTGCCCGAAAAAGCTGATCGATCTCGTTCCCAAGGCAAGGATGACCGCCGCGGTTATGTGCAAAAACCATGATAAGGGAGCAGTTACACGCAAGGAATGCAAATCGGGCTGCATCGGCTGCACCAAGTGCGTAAAGGCGTGTCAGAATGAGGCGATCTCAATGGACAATAACGTTGCCGTTGTTGATTTTTCAAAATGCACCGCCTGCGGGAACTGCGTTGACAGCTGCCCGACGAAGGCGATTGAAATTATTCTCGAAAAAAAATAATTCAATTCGGAATTTTTGCCCGCGTTGCGCTCGGGATGGCGAATGGGGAATGAGGATAGGTAAATCGCAAGCGATTTTTGATTATAATATTGCAGCTTAACATTCGGTTTTCGATGTTGATAATTATAAGATTACAGTATCAATAATTTAATAATGCCGGCCGCAGGTTCATTTTCCCCATACCGTGAGCCCCTGCGAACACCGCGAAGGTATAACCGATCACTATAAAAAGGAGATTTAACAGTTATGAAAAAATTTATGTGTGAGGACTTTCTCCTCTCAACAAACACCGCAAAGGAGCTTTTTTCCGCCTGCAAAGGCGAACCGATATTTGACTGGCACTGCCATCTTCCGCCAAAAGAGATCTACGAAAATAAAACCCCGCGCGATATAACGGAGCTTTGGCTTGCCGCCGACCACTATAAATGGCGCGCTATGCGCTCTTGCGGCGTAAACGAGGAATATATCACCGGCAGCGCCTCACCATATGAAAAATTCAAGGCGTGGGCAAAATGTATGCCGAAGCTCATAGGCAATCCTCTTTATCATTGGACCCATCTTGAGCTTCAGCGTTATTTCGGGATCTTTACCCCTCTCAGCGAAAAAACCGCCGATGAAATTTGGGAAAAGACAAACTCCATGATAGCCGCCGGCGGCTTTACCCCAAGAGAGCTTATTGAAAAAAGCAACGTTGAATGCGTTTGCACAACCGACGATCCCGCCGACACGCTTGAATTCCACGAGCTTATAAAAAACGATCCGTCTTTTAAAACCAAAGTCCTCCCCGCGTTTCGCCCCGATAAGGCTCTGGGCATTGACGCGCCAACGTTTTTACCGTGGCTGAATTCGCTCGAAAGCGTTTACGGCAAAAAAATAAACAGCTTTGCAGAGCTTAAAGCCGCGCTCGTTTCAAGAATTGAACACTTTGAAAAAATGGGCTGCCGCGCAACCGACCACGCCTTTAATCCCGTGCCTTACAAAAAAATGAGCAACTCTGAGCTTGAAAATGTTTTCGCCAAAGCCCTTAAAAACGAGGCTCTTACCCCCGACGAAGCCGAGGGCTACAAAACCGAGCTGCTCAGATTTTTAGCCGCCGAATACCATAAACGCGGCTGGGCTATGGAGCTGCATATAGGCGCAACGAGAAACAACAACACTAAAATGTTCGATCTGCTGGGGCCTGATTCCGGCTTTGATTCGATAGGCGACGACAGCATTGCAAATAAGCTCTCCTGCCTGCTTGATTCAATAAACAGCGAAAACTGCCTTCCAAAAACCATCCTCTTTACGCTCAATCCAAAGGATAACCAGGTTCTCGGCGCTATGACGGGCAACTTCCAGACCGATGAGGCGGCCTCCAAGATCCAGTTCGGAACGGCCTGGTGGTTCAACGATAATATCGACGGTATGCGCGCTCAGATAGCTGCTCTTGCAAACACCGGAGTGCTTGCGAATTTTATCGGAATGGTAACGGATTCCCGCTCCTTCCTCTCCTATCCCCGCCACGAATACTTCAGAAGAATTCTCTGCGAATATATAGGTAACCTTGTTGAAAACGGCGAATATCCATATGATATTGACGTCCTCTCTCAAACAGTTAAGGACATCTCATTCGGCAACGCAAAAAACTATTTCGGAATATAAGCTTTCGGATTTAAGCTTTTCTTAATCGACAGCGGGTATAATAAAAATCGAAAAAAATAAATAAGCATTGGCTGATTAAAGCTGAGAGTTAAACTGTAAGCGTTCAGCTGCCGAAAAGAGCGCAGGCGATTTTCGGATCATAACGTTCCCAACAGGCTGTAAAAACCTAAACTCTGAACTTTAAGCGATCAAATCAATGTTTAGCTGAGGAGTACTTATATGAATATAATGCACTTCCTAACACCCAAGGCGCAGGTTGAGATAATAAATATCGACTCCACCGTAAGGCAGGGACTTGAAAAAATGCGCTACCATGGTTTTTCGGCAATACCCGTTGTTGACAGCGAGGGGCATTACAAAGGAACGGTTACAGAGGGCGATTTTTTATGGGCTTTGTATAACAACCGGAATCCCGACCTTAAAAAGCTTGAAACAGTACCGCTGAAAGCCATTATCCACCGCGACTACGCGGCGGTAAACGCAGGCGCTGATATAAACGAAATTCTCAGCACCGCAACAAAGCAAAACTTTGTTCCCGTTGTTGACGACAGAAACGTTTTCATCGGCATCATAACGCGAAAAACCATAATGAAGTATCTTGCAACCGTACAAACAAATCTGGAATAAACAAGAAAGCGGCTGCGCCGCACGCCTGTGGCGTGTCCGCTTTCGATTACGCC
>JAFLUL010000021.1 GCA_022508845.1 Oscillospiraceae bacterium
AGAACGTCATTAAGCGTCAAGTTGATTTTGTATGTTTCCGGGTTCATTCCAACGCAGGAGTCTTTTTTATTTCTGCAAAAATTTTTGAAATCAGCTTTTCGTTCATATTACACCTCTAAATTCAAATAAAAAAGGACCACTCAAACGAGCAGTCCCTGTTGACTGTATATATACGCCCGGTTGCGTATATCTTTAGTGCATATTCACCATTATTTCTTGATACATCGAACTGTTCTTTTCTACTCTACCTTCCCAAATTCTACCGTTATTGTAAATAATTCGCATTAGTTGAGTATCGGCAAATTGTTCTCTCGACTTTCCATACGTGTGCTGAGTTCCCGATAAGCCTCCGACAATTGCGCCAGTCCCCCCGAATAATGCACCACCAACTAAAAAGCCTGTAAGTGAAGTCCCGCCTGTTGTATAAGAAGTAAATACTTGTTCTGTTTCTCCTCCGAGGAAAAGCACTCCGCATACAAGAGGATGCTTGTTCGCCAACGAAACACCAAAATCTACATTCGGGTAGAGACTGAACGTCGAAGACAGGTAGTTATCCCACCATTTATCTCTGGCTCGGTTTATCACCTCGCCGTGTATGACTGCTCTGACCTTGCACACGGTATCACTTCGCTCAACAAAAAATTCGACCTTAATCGTTCTGAATGCAGAAACCTTGTACCGACAGAGAACATACCCCTTGACTGGATCCGTAATTTTAACTTTCCCTACGCTTTGAAATGCGCTATTAATTATATGTGTTGTTTCTTGTGTAGGAAAAGGGGACACAAAACAATATACTGTGACCTGATTCATTTTTTACACCTATCTTTGGAGTATCGGTTCGAGAACGCCTTATACGCACACCCGGTTGTGTGCGCCGTTTTTAATCCGAGTAAAACCACCATTCCGGGTACTTGCTCCGGAACTCAGCATCTTTCTTGGCTTTCTTCTTTTTCCACTTCTCTATATCCTTTTTTGACTCATAGTGAGCCGTGGCGACAATGGCGGCAGGGGCGCATAACACCCAAAGCCAAGCACCTTTCTTGGTGAACATAGGGTTGGTTTCTTTCTTTTTGGATTTCATACAGTACCTCCGGCAACATTATGTTTCTCATCATACTCTTTTACCCTTCGATAAAAAGTATTCGGTTTAAGCCCAAGATGTGACATTGCGGTCGTTGCTGTGATCTGACCGCTCTTCCAAAGTTTGTACTCCTGCTCGAACTGAGACTTATCGACCTCGATAGGCTGTCTGCCTTTATATTCGCCACGGGCTTTTTTTGCCTCAATTCCTTCTTTTTGCCGTGCCAATATATATTCTCTTTCGAGTTCACTCATAGCACCGAAAACAGTGAGCATAAATTGCCCTGCGGGGGTAGAGGTGTCTATCTTTTCTTTTTGCGATTCAAATTGTACGCCCATTTCGGTGAGTTGTTCAACCAAAGTGAGAAGGTCTTTTGTGTTGCGGGCAAATCGGCTTATGGATTCAACTATTACAGTATCACCCTCACGGACAAAGTTCATCATCTCCATAAGTTTAGGGCGATTTGCGTTTTTGCCGCTGCATTTATCTATAAAGATTTTTTCAACTCTGAGCTGCTCCATAAGAATTTCTTGTCTTTCGGTGTTCTGTTCCGCTGTTGACACTCTAACATATCCGACTTTCATTTGCAAATGCCTCCTTGCTTTGCTGAGGTTAATATACCACAATAATTTTGAAAATTCAATATATTTTTGAAATATTTCAAAAAGTTTTAAAAACCCTATTGATATATGCAAATAAATATGTTAATATATCTTTGCAATTGAGAGTTGCGGACAAAATGCCCGAGCTCAGAAAGGAGGAAAAAGGCGGTGGAAAAGGAAACCGACAATATGACAGATAAACAATTTAATTACATTCAAGAGTTAGAATTGATTATTATTTCTTTAGCACCCACAAAAGAAGACGCCGAAAGGCTGTTAAAAGAGGCAAAAGATAAGGCCTTGCAGTGAGTCGAATAACCGCAAGACCTAAACCAACTAAAAACGGGAGCTGCGGTGGTTTTGAACGCCCTGTTATAGAAGAAAAGGTCAATAAAGTCAATAAGGACGATAAAAAAGCCGTTAAAGATTATGCAGCCCACCTGATTCGGGAACTACACACATCTTTTGGTCTTACTTATGCGGATATCGGAAAAATTGTCGGGATTGATAGAATGCAAATTAATGGATATGCTGTCCTTAATAAGAAAATGAGCGTAAATCGCGCAATGTATATTGTCTCAAAATTAAAAGGATATGCCGATGCTCTAAACAAAGATTAACCCGTCAGGATTTATAAAAAGCTCCCCTGTCACGTTAGAAGTGGCAGGGGATATTTGATTGCTTTTATTCTTCATCCAAAATCGGGGCGTGCGTTTTTTCGTTTGTGCCGCTTTTTCCGTATTTGTAAAAGCCTTTGTAGGTGTTTTCATTGTTAAGGATATTCTGAACGGCAGAATGATGGAATTTCTTTCCGCTTTTGGAGGTAAATCCGCGATTGTTTAGTTCTTCTGCAATGCTGACATAAGTTCCGCCTTTTTTTCGCAAATCAAAAACAAGTCGAACAACTTCGGCCTCCTCAGGCACAATAACAAGCTGACCGTTTACTGCTTTATATCCAATAGGCGGTTTTCCGCCGGCATAACCGCCTTTGTTTGCTTTTGCCTCTCTACCCATAGCGGTGCGCATTTGAATGTTTTCGCTTTCCATTTGATTGAATGAAGATAATATGCCTATCATTGCTCTGCCCCAAGGCGTTGTTGTATCAAGCGTTTCATTAAGGCTTACAAGGGCAACATCGTTTTTCATTAAAACATCCTCAATAATTGCCATTGTATCTTTTTGCTTGCGTGATAAACGATCAAGCTTATAAACGAATACTGCCTCAACCTCTTTTTGCGCAATGGCGGTAAACATACTTTGCAGACCGGGTCTATCGGTTGTTCTTCCGCTGATGCCGGGGTCGGAGTACGTTCTAACATATTCCCATCCCTTTGATTCGATTGCCGCTTTGCATTTGCGTTCCTGTTCCTCAATCGAATATCCTTCTGCTGCTTGCTCGGCTGTGCTTACGCGCGTATAAACACAGGCCTTTTTTATCTCATACATTAGAGCGCACTTCCTTTCTGTTGACTATTTTATCACAATTACTATTACTTGTCAATATGTAATTGTAAAAAAGCCTTTTTATTTTTCGAGTGTGCTAACGGGACTAACCCACCCCGCCTGCTGCCATTGATATCCCCCTCCGGGTATACCACCGAAAAACTACGGTGAGCACAAAAAAACGGTATACCCACCAAAGAAAACAAAAAAATTACAATTTTTCTTGAAAATTTGTAAAAAGATATTGACAAATTATAAATATATGATATAATAGTAATTGTAAGGTACAGAGACACCTCTGTTATGAAAGGAAGTGAGGAAATGAATAAAGACGAAATGACAACCAAAGAAGTATCAAGGCTGATTGATTGGCTGAAGGCTAACGGGCACACGCTCGAAGATGCCGAAAAATGTATTGATTACATCAGCGGAGAACAGCCACCCAAAGCCAAGGCAAAGGACGAAAACGGCTAAATAAAAAAAAGGTGTTCGCCCCATAAGGTACAGAAAAAGCGAACACCAAACAACTTAGGCGGTAAGAGCCAACCTTACGACTCTACCGCCTCCATTATATATAAAAAAAATAATTATGTCAAGTATTATAAAAAAGAGGTTTGACAAATGCAATCAATAATTTTTTATATAAATAACGGCGGCTGTATATCACTGCAACAAAAAAGTATTGACAAACCTGTAACAGTGCACACGCAAAACGAATAATTCACAATAAACAGCAGAGATATGGCCGGAGGTGCGATATGAGACAGTTGGATATTTTTGAATTTTTTGAAAATCTCGGCCATTCAATTGCAAAGAATAAAGAAGAAAGAGTATATATTGAAAAGGGCAATCATATGCTTTTGTCTTCTGTTGAATATTTTACATTCGAGCCGCATATAAGTGTTCAAAATTCTAAATTCGGATATAAAATGGAGAATATTTATTATTTTTCAGATGGAAAATTGGTTGAATTATAAACATTATATAATTTGCAGTGCAGTTCGGTCAGAGCGGTTCTGCGGCGCGGGTTTATGGCAAATTTTTCATTTGATAATTTGTTTTTCTCCGCACAAGCTACTATTGCAGCAGCGAGTTGCGAATGATCTTAAAGATCAATACAGATATTACCATTCATATTTAGGCTGACTCGGCTGCATAATAGTATTGCAAACGCAAATACAACCATTTGCAAAAGGAGTGAAACAGAAATGGCAAGTAATAAGAGTCTTGTGCCCGAGGCCAAGGAGGCTCTCAGCAGATTTAAGATGGAAGCCGCTTCCGAGGTCGGTGTAAACCTTAAGCAGGGCTACAACGGTGATCTTACCTCCAAGCAGGCCGGTTCCGTAGGCGGACAGATGGTCAAGAAAATGATCAAGGCTTACGAAGACGGTATGAAATAAGCTGTTTTTCAATAAAACGGGGAGCGTTCGGACAATTGGGTCGGAAACGGTCCCTTGTTTTTTTGTTTGTTAAAAAAAATTTTTGTTAGAATTTTACAATAAATATATATATTATTTATCTATATTTCCCGCTCGACAATGCGCTGTTTTTATGATAAAATTAACTATCATTGCTTTTTAGGGGGAAAAAGAATGAAAGCACAAGACAGCGTAAAAAACTTTTATCCAACTCTCAGGATGTATACTAATTTTGCGGTTCGCACTATAAAAAAGGTATGCGCCGATATAGGCCCCAGAGAGGCAGGAACCAAGGCGGAGCTTGACGCTCAGAATTTTATGGCTCAGCAGGTGGGTGACGCCGCCGATGAGGTAATGCAGGAGGAATTCGGCATCTCTCCGAGGGCTTTTCTCGGCTGGCCGAGGATTTCGGGAATATGCCTGCTTATAGCCCTTGCCTGCGGCATTATAAACGTTTTTGCCGGAAGAGATGCAAACTGGGCTCCGTATGCTTTTATAATTATTTCTGCGTTTATTCTCGCAATGATACTTATAGAATTCCTGTTTTATTCAAAATTTCTCGATCCGTTTTTCCCGAAGGCCATTTCTCATAATACATATTGCGTTCGCAAGGCCTCCGGAGAAACCAAACGCCGCATTATAATCGGCGGACACTCAGATTCCTCAATTGAATGGCGTCCAACCCACATCGGCGGCAGCAAGTTTTTGTATTTCGCAATAGTTTATCCGGTCGTCGGCTGGATATATACGTTCGTTATAGGCGTTGTTATGCTGGCTTGCGGCAAATATATGCCGGCTCTTGTTTGGATAGACTGTGCGTTTTTACCCGGATATGTTTTCCTTTTGTTTTTTATGAACTATAAGGTGTGCGTTGACGGAGCAAACGACAATCTCACCGGCTGTATGACCGCCGCTGCAGTGCTCAAATTTATGGGCGATAACAACCTTCGTTTTGAAAACACCGAGGTTATAGCTATGTTCTCCGGCGCGGAGGAAAGCGGTCTTCGCGGCGCTAAGGCTTCGGCAAAGCTGCACCCCGAGTTTAAGGATCCAAACGTTGAAACGGTTTTTGTCTCGTTTGACACTATAAAGGATTATGACGATATGGCAATTTATCTGCGCGATATGACCGGCGTTGTTAAACACGATGAGCGCGCAGCTGAGCTGGTTCACGCCGCAGGCGAAGAGGCGGGGCTTGACATTGAAAAAATCGGAATGTTCGTTGGTGCGTCCGATGCTGCAGCTATGACTCAGGCGGGAATTCCTGCTGTGCTGTTTGCCGCTATGAATCCGGGCCCCCCCAAGTATTACCACACCCGCGACGACAGAGCGGACATTCTTGAACCCAAGACCATAGAAAAGTGCCTTGAAATGGCAGTTGATATGGTGTATCTGTTTGACGAACAAGGCCTTAAAACAAAGTATACTAAATAAAATAAAGCGGTGATAGATATGAAAAAAATAATACGAGCAGTTTTAGCATCGATTTTATGCATTTTTCTTATGATGAGTCTTTCCTCGTGTGAAATGATCAAGAACATAAAAGAGAGAGCAAGGCTTGCAAGCGAGCTTAAAATACTTGACTCTCCCGAAGACAGCGCTCTCGCTGATGAATTTGCCCTTGCTCTTAAAGGCGCGCTTGAAAAAAATGAGGGCATAACCGAGGTTGTTCGCATAGGCGTTAACAAGCCCTCCGTTGAAGCCGATGGCAGCGAGGCTGATATCCTCAAATCAGCCGCAAATATGCTTAAAAATCTGATAGTTACCGATAATCTCGGCTCTCCTGAAAGGGAAATTACTCCTGATATGATATCAGAAACGCTTCTCAAAAACATTGAGAACGCCGATATTTTATCCGCTTCTTCCACTCGCAACACCCGCAATGAGCCCGTTACCGATGAAAACGGCAAAGAAGTTACAAACGAAAACGGCGAGGTAGTGAAGGAGAAGGTCGTTTATGATAATTTGCTCAACATTATCTTTAATTTTTATACTGAAAATACCGTTACCGAAACGAATGAAAACGGTGAAGAGAAGGAAGTAAAGGAGATAATCCCCGCTGATAGCGATATTATTGAAAAATATTTCGGAAATCTTCCCGACAAAAAAGATATGATCTCTGAATTTGACGTTATAAAAGAGTATTTTCAGATAAATGACTATGATGTTGAATATACCGACTGCCGTATACAAGTGCAAACAGATATGGATGCCGACGAGCTTACCTTTGTTTCATATTTAAAGAATTTCAAAGTTACTGCTTCTGTTACCGGCGTTGGTCCTTTCAGCGAAATGGGTGAAATTACTGTTACATTTACCGGCACCGAGAACACCACGTATAACTTCAAATATCCTTTGGCGGAAATATAAAAAAGCTGGTGAGACTATCCTATGAAGCGAATTATTGCGGGCATTCTCGTTTTATGCTTAGTGTCTGTTTTTTCGATGTCCTCCTGCAAAAAGGATGCGCCGAATATAAATGAGGCTCCCGGGGTTCAAATTCCCGAGGACTATGACGAAGTAAGCTTTCAGAATTATTTTGACGATACTTTAAGCGAAATGAGTGCGCTGGAAAACGCTGAGAATTCAAGCTTTGTTCGAGTAGTTAGCTCTGCCGATGCGCTTATGTCCACTCTCAGCGGAGGAAAAGACGAATTCATTAAGCTGAGCGGCTGCGCCGGAGAGAGTATAATTGTTCCCTCGGCGGACTATAAGGACGTTACCCTTATTGTTGATATTCCTGAGGCTGAGCTTGCCTTAAGAGCTTCCTTTAAGGCGGTTTCAGTTTATTCCGTAGGCGAAAACGGAATTGATTTCTCAGGCAGCAGCGATAATTTTGCCGTGTTCGGAGAAAATGTTACGGCGAATATTTCGGGAACGGTAAATAATGTGTTTATTGAGGGCAAAAACTGCGTTTTGACCGTCAGCGGAAAGTGCGGAAATATTGTTAACGTTAACACTACAACCGAAATTATAAACAATACCGAAAACGACATCACCGTTTTTTCATCAACCGGCGCGAAGATTGTTATCCCCGCAGGAAGCACTCTTTCGTCAAACTGAGAATATATGTAATCGGCCGGGAGATCCGGCCTTTTTCGTTGCTACAACCCAAAGCTCACGCTCAGGGCTTCGTTTATCCTGTGCATATCTCCGTCGCCGAGAGCACCCATATGCTCTCTCAGGCGGGTCTTATCGAGCGTGCGCACCTGTTCGAGCAGGACAATGGAATCCTGCTGCAGTCCGCAGCCGTCGGCGTTCACCTTTATATGTGTGGGAAGGTCATTTTTGAATTTTTTGCTGGTTATCGCCGCGGCTATAACGGTGGGAGAGTATCGGTTTCCCATGTCGTTTTGCACGATAAGTACCGGACGCATACCGCCCTGCTCGCTCCCAACAACCGGCGATAGATCGGCGTAATAAATATCTCCTCTTTTAACTGTCATTTTTCTTCACTTCCGTAATTTGTTTTTCACTCATAGTTTTTACACTTTTTCTCCGCTTAATCGCTGTAAGTGAAAAAATTGCTTTACAAAATTCAAAATTGTGGTATAATTAGTTAAAAATAAAATAAAGGAGTTTTTTATATTATGAAAAAATGGAAATGCTTAATTTGCGGCGAAATAGTTGAAAGCGAAACCCGCCCCGAGGAATGCCCTCTTTGCCACGCTCCCGGCGAAAAGTTTGTTGAGCTTGAAGAATCAAACGAACTTACCTGGGCAGCTGAGCACGTTCTCGGCATTGCCAAAGATGTTCCCGAAGATATAAAAGAGGGACTTCGCGCCAATTTCCAGGGCGAATGCACCGAGGTTGGTATGTATCTTGCTATGGCGAGAGTTGCCTATAGAGAAGGCTATGCCGAGATAGGCGCTTACTGGGAGAAGGCAGCTTACGAAGAGGCTGAGCATGCCGCTAAATTTGCCGAGCTTTTGGGCGAAGTTCTCACCGATTCCACCAAAGCAAACCTTGAAATGAGAGTTGCCGCCGAGAACGGAGCAACCGCAGGCAAATTTGAGCTTGCTAAAAAGGCAAAAGAGCTGGGCCTTGACGCTATTCACGACACCGTTCACGAAATGGCAAGAGACGAAGCCCGCCACGGCAAAGCATTCAAAGGCCTTCTTGAAAGATATTTCAAAAACTAAGAAAAGCCTTGTAATATAAGGGTTTATCCCACTTTTGGAAGCAGTTCACTTATGGACTGCTTCTTTTATTTTTGCTCTGTTTTATCAAAAAAGTTGTACCAAAGTTGTACCGACCACCTCCCTAAAACACTTCACAAACACAAAAGTTGTACCGAAAAAAGTTGTACCAACTTTGGTCAGGTTATGTTATACCATTCCAAAAGCAAAAAGTAAATATCTTTTTATCAAATTTCAATCATTTTTTATTTGACCTAAAAGAAAGAATAATACAACTCTAATGCATCTTTTTAGCTGCTCGAATCCCTTGAAATACAAGGGATTTTACTGTTTTTGAAAAGTTAAATTCAAAAAGATTTTGAAATACCGTTTATTGGACACATATATTTTTGATTTGCGGTATACTGAATATGCAATGAGGGAGAGAAAACAACGAAATCCCGAAGGCGAAATTCATAGTAAAAAAAATAATAACAAGAAAGGAATTAACCGCTATGAAAAATGAAATTTGTACCACAAAAAAAGAAATGAACCTTGTTGACAACATGAAAATTGAACACAAGACCCGTGAAATCATTATAACCAAGAGAATGCAGTTAGCAGCAGGAAAATTCGGTAGTGAAGAATATAATGTTTTAAATCAAGTCCGTAAGGATAACCCGGAATATTCTCTTGTTGTTAGAGAGATTGCCAAGAGCAAGGCAAGATTGAAGCTTAATTATGATTTTATGGTAAAGTACATTGAGAAACATGACGATGAAAATAAATCCATTATGTCTGCATTTAGAGAAGAACAGCAGAAAATGAAAAAACAAGAAGGAGAGTTGCCGGAACGCTATTCGTTTGGTAACATACGCAAATGGTTTCTTGAAAAGTACCCAGAAGTAAAGAATTATATCGAAAACACTAAGAAGGCAGCATAAGGAGGATAAGACAATGAAAAATACATTAAAAATTAATTTTGCCGAAAGAAAGATTGTTATGGACAGAGAATTTTCAACGAGAGCCACTAACCCGTTTTCCCCCGAATATTTGAAGCTTCAAGCAGTCAGAGCGGATTACCCTAATTTTACTGTTGTGCGTAAAACCATTAAAAAGAATCCTCACAAAGAAACATATAAAGGGCTTTCATATCAGTATATGGAGGACTATATCACAACGCACGAACCAAGAGAAACAAGAAAAGCAGTATTGGAAGAATTTTATGAAAAAAGGCTGATATCACAATGCCATTCGCAGGCATTCCGCTATCCCGTTATCAAGCAATGGTTTCTTGCGCGCTACCCCGAAATTGCCGAATTTGGCATTGAAACAAAAGAGGAAACCCTCTTAAAGCCTCTTAAAGAAACTGCTTAAAATGCAGTTGAATATTTAACGGACAATATAAAGTTATATATTCTGTGTTAAATGTTCAACTTGAAAAAGGAGAAATTTTGTGCTTGAAATAAAAGAATACACTTATAACGAATTATCGCAGATTTTCGGCACTTCTGACCGACAGGGAATCAAACGAAAGCTGAGAAGTTATGATATTAAATATGAAACACAAGGGCGAGGTGAGCGAACGGTTTACAAAATTTTAGAAATCCCTAACAAGTTCAAATTGTTTTGTATAACAGAATTACAATTCCCTGCACAAGCAAATTTTGAAAAAATGTTGTATTATTACTATTATTTTTTCAATGACGATACATTTGCGGGATTGCCGAATCAAGAGCAAGCAAATATTTTTATGGAGCAGTTATTTAATGTTTCCAGACAGACAATAGCAAATTGGGTAAGGTATCTTGAACAGGCAAATTATGTATATCTTTCAAATTATGACTGCAAATATTATGCGGTGACTAAAGATAAGTTTACTGGGCAAAAGCTGCTCACCGAGATTTCACATGAAAAATATTCAAGAGGTTGGAGTGCATATTGGGGGATTCGCCGGGAACGCCCAAGAGAAGAAAGTGGTTTTGCGTGGCGTGAGGCTATGGAGATTTGGGGCGGGTGTGCTTGTAAACACCGTTTACCATTACAAAATGCATTTTACATTGATAAAATTGAAGAACTGATAAACATTATAAATGATATCGTGTCGGACAAAATATTAAACGGTGAGATTCCTGCCAGTCTATTTTGATTGGCGGGATTTTTTTCGGTCAATTCCGTTTTATTGTTTTATTGTATTTTTCATATATATCGAAAGCAATAAAAGTGATTATGTTGAAAAAAATGTTTTTAGTCAAACACCTAACACGGAATATTAAATATTATTTCCGTGTTAAATATTCAACTAAAAAGGAGATGAATAAACTTGTTGATTCAAACCGAAACCCCCGAATACGAAAAATATATGTATCTCAAAGGCTATACACCAACTTAGATTTTACAGGCAAATCGGCAAATGATTTATGAGAAGTATTTTAATGATGATGAAGAAATAAAAATAAGATTGGAGATAAAAAAATGAGGATAAATGATAAAAAGAAAGCAGACCAAAAGAAAAAGAAAAAAAATCAATCAATTTTATCGGATGCTGTTATGAATATGATTTAGGCAGGAACAAAAGAGGTTGTAACAGCTTGCCTTGACGAAATCTTCGGTGACTTTTTCAAAGGCTTAAAATAAGTACCTTGTTGCTTCGCAATAAGATAAGCGGTAAATGAAGGATAATTAAATCTTTCATTTACCGCCTTTTTTCGTTTTATGCCGAAATCACGGAAAAAATATTCTTTTGCTGTTGGGCGAAATATACCGTTTGCCGAAATAAAAAAACAGTTCAAGCCTTTTTCTGGGCCACGCAAACACAATAAGAGTGAAATATATATTTTTATTCACGAAATACACGCCCAATAAACACAGAAGTAATAAACACATTATTCTGCTTTTGGTTCTTCCTCCCGCACATATTCAACAATATCCCCTGGCTGACAATCTAATATTTCACAAAGAATCATAAGAGTATCAACAGTTACGCTTCGATTATTAACAAGGCTGTCAACCGTCTTTGGATTTATCTTATACTTATTGCGTAGGTCTATTTTTTTTATTCCCTTTTGGTTCATCAATTCAAATAATTTATTATAGGAAATCGCCATAATTAGTCCCTCTCTTCCATTGTACCATTAAGTATACACTAAAACAATAGAATTGTCAAGCACAAAAGTACCAAAAAGTATACAAATATTTCGTACCAACTTTGGTACATTTGTCAATAGACAAATTGTATACATTATGGTACAATATAGACAGTTCAAGAGAGAACAACAAACAAAAACACAAAGGAGAAAAACAAAATGTCAATCAACGAAATGGAAAAGAGAATAAGAGAGCTTAACGAATGGGAAGAGGTTATCCGCGAAGCACAGGCAGAAGCCGAAGCAATAAAGGACTTAATCAAAGCCGAAATGTTGGCAAAAAATACAGAAGAATTAGAAGCGGGCGCATTCATTGTACGCTGGACTTCGGTTCTCAGCAATAGATTTGACAGCACAGCCTTTAAAAAGGAGCATAACGATTTATATAAACAGTTTACAAAGCAGATAACAAGCAAAAGGTTTTCAATCGCTTAAAATAAAATTGAGATGAACGGCGGGGTTAATTCCCCGCCACGGAGGAAAAAGAAATGAAACAGTTAACAAGCTACAACAGAACAGCGGGCTACTTAAACAAAATCTTTGATTTATTAAACGCTGAATTTTTTGAAAATACACTTTCAAGACCAACGATTACAATACAAAGCACACCAAAAGCCTACGGGCATTTTACATTACGCGAAGACACATGGGTGTCAACCATAGGCAGTACGCACGAAATAAACATAGGCGCAGGGACACTTTCGCGACCCATTGAAAATGTTGTTGCTACTCTTCTTCACGAAATGATACATTACTATAACTATGAAAACGGCGTACAGGATTGTAGCAGAGGGGGAACATATCACAATAAAAACTTTAAGCGTGAAGCAGAAAAACGCGGGCTTATCGTTAATAAAAGTGAAAAATACGGCTACGCGCACACCGAACCCGCTGATTGTCTACTGGACTTTGTATTGAACAACGGCTTGACCGATATACTGATTTCCCGCAATGAGTTTTTCGGCTTTTCGGTTCCTCCAATAGGCAAAATAACGGGAACAGATTTCGGAAGCACAGCGAAAAAATCAAGCACAAGAAAATATATTTGCCCGTGCTGCGGAATGAGCATTAGAGCAACAAAAGAAGTACGCATTATGTGTATGGATTGCGGGGAGCAAATGATTCTTGAAAGTGATCTTTCAAATCAAATGAAAAAGGCGGGCTGAAAACCCGCAGTGATTCAAAACTTTTAAGTTATGACACAGAAATCAAAACGGCGTAAAATATGGGTTTTCTCGGTGTCATAACTTAGTGTCAAAAATGAAGGGAGAAAAAATAATGATTTACGGCTATGCGCGCGTATCAACAGCAACACAGGGGCGTGACGGAAACAGCCTTGAAGACCAAAGGGAAGCACTGAATAAATACGGCTGTGATTTGATTATAGAGGAGGCATTCAGCGGAAAGACAATGGAACGCCCCAAATTTTCTGCTCTGTTGGAAAAGCTCAAAGAAAATGATACTCTTGTTGTGTGTAAGCTTGACCGCTTCGCAAGAACAACAGTTGAGGGCGTACAGACAATAAAGGACTTGTTTAACCGTGGCGTAAAGGTGAATATCTTAAATATGGGCATGATAGAAAACACATTAACGGGGAATCTTATATTAACCGTGCTGTTGGCGTTTGCGGAATATGAAAGAGGTATGATTGTTGAACGCACACAGACGGGAAAAGCCGTTGCGAAACAAAACCCGAATTTCCGTGACGGCAGACCGAAGAAGTTTTCTAACGCACAAAGGGAACACGCCGTTAAGCTGCTCGAAGAGGGTATGAGTTATAAGCAAGTGGAAGATATGACGGGAATCAGTAAAAGTACATTGATAAGGGCAAAAAAAGAGCGAACCGCATAAAAACGGTTTGCTCTTTTCAATTAGTTTTACTTATTGAGAATCACGATAATTTTTGCCGTTTTGTGTAATATCATATACCCAAACGCCATTATTATCTCTAATTTTAAGGAAACCCTGTTTTGCACATTCTTTTGCTAAACCATCACATTTTTTATAGGTAAGCCACGCTGAGGTTCTTGTATCATTTCCCTCTGGGTAAAATTTTCTCAAAAATTGTTTAATATCCATAGTTTTCCCGCCAATAAACATATTTAGTTATCCAAAAGTTGTTTTTTCTTAGAATCAAACTCTTCTTGCGTAATAACACCGCTATCAAGCAATTCTTTATATTTTTTCAGCTCATCGGCGTTACTTGTTGATATTGTCTGTTGTACAAATTGACCTCCTTTTTCTTGACGAGAGACCAGCAAGTTACTGATAGCGTGGTATAACTCTGTTCTGTTTTTCATTCCACCAAAAATAATGCGCCCTGAAGCAGTTGAAATAGCTATTCCATTTTTGAAAAACAATGCTACTGTTGAAATTGAATCCAACGGAAGATCAACTTGTCTGCCAAAAAAAGCACATCCATATATCCTTTTATCCGTTACAACTAATTCAACTTTTTCATATAATTTACATATGATTACCTTAACAATCTGAAGAATAAGCAACACCACTAATCCTATTACTATGCTAATAAGTATGTCACCAACAAAATCAAAAAAGTACCCCAAATCCCCGTAAGAAAAAAAGACAACCAATACACATAATAATGGTAATGGACTGATGATAATGCTCATTATCTTAATTATTTTCTTAAATTTTTGTTCATTAAAATCCAGTACACTTCTACAAATTTCTTTTTCGTTCATCTTAGCACCTCTAATTTTTTATAGTTATTTACATAATCGAACAATCAACTAACAAATTACTATTTTTGACCTCCCTTCGCGCAAAACAAAAAAGTGCAGCAACCGAAGCTACTGCACCCGAAAAATACATAACTCCGATTGTTGCCACACAAACCGATTTTCTCGACAACTTATCATCTACAATAAGCATGAAAAGAAATGAGTTAGTATTTTTACCGAAAAATAAAAATACACACCTATTGTAGAATCGCAATATTCAGTTGTGAGAAAATCAAACGATAATAAACCTTACAGGTAATTTCCGTAAAGCTGAATATCGGTTTATGTGGCATTTAAAGAATATCATAGAACAGTATAATTTTCAAGCTTTTTTCTGCTTTTTATTTCCAATTTATCAAAAATATGATATACTCCTTTTGGTGATAGAAAATGGAAGAAAAAGCCCGGCATGGCAAGAAGCCGAACCAAAAGCTGAAAACATATTTAGTTATGCAATACCTTATTCGTGAGAGTGACGAAGACCACCCGCAAAACGCGGATGAAATTGTAAGCTATCTTGAAACTGTTGGTATTTTTGCCGAGCGGAAATCTATATACAAGGATATCCGCGATATCAATATTGCCAATCTTATAATTGAGAACGGTATCACCGCCGAAGAAGCGGAAATTATGCTTGACGAAGACCCAAAGGATGAATATGATACCCGCCTTGTTAAGCTGAATCGCAAAAGGGGATTTTATGTTGTGCCCCGGCATTACAGCATTGAAGATATCCGCTTTCTTGCCGAATGTATCGGTGCTTCAAAATTCATTCCCGAAAAGAAAGCAAAAGAGCTTGTTAAGGGGCTAACAGAAGATTATGTCAGTATTCACCAACAGGCGCAAATCATCACCGATACATTTGTTGTTGAGCGAACCCGCAAGCTTAACCCCTCGCTGATTTATGATATTACAACGCTTAACAACGCAATTAAAGGATATAAAGATTATGACGGAAAACGCGTTGCCCCTCATAAAGTAAGTTTTTTATATAAGAAAGCCGATATCAACAATTTTGATAATTCTGTAAGCAGAAGAAGGGGAGAGCGATACACAGTCAGTCCCTATAAGGTTATAATTCATGACGGCAATTATTATCTGCTTGCCGTTGATGATAAATATAAACAGCTTCGAACCTATCGTATTGACCGCATTGCAGAATTAAAAGCAATGCAAGAAAAAAAGGAAAATAAAGAGCTGTTTGAAAATATCAATATAGACCAATATATAAAAAGAAAATTCCAAATGATGAGCGGAAAAGAGGTTTTGGTTACTCTTCAATTTACCGCTTCACTTCTTGATACTGTTCTTGACCGTTTCGGCGCAAAGGGCGTTAATTATCGCAAAATTGACGAACACCATTTTACTGTGCAAACCTATATTGAGGTAAGCGACCAATTTTTTGGATGGCTGTGCGGTTTTGGGAGAAGAGCGAAAATCACAGCCCCGGAAGAATTGAAGATTAAATACAAAAACCACCTTGATAATATCAGTAAACTATATGAAAAATCGGAGGCGTGATTGCCCCCGATTTTTTTACAGGCGATTAAGATTATCCTGTAGGATTTTAACGCCGCGGTCAGTGATAGCAAGATAATACATTTGTGTTGTTTGAATTTTCGCATGCCCCATTTGATTACACAGAATATGTGCGGGTGTGTTCAGCTCTGCCATAACAGTTCCGTAGGTATGCCTGAGATAATGAAACTTGAAGTCAATTTTATAGTCTGCCTTTAATGTGCGGGAATGGTACTTCATAGAGTTAACGGTTTGTATTTTTCCGTTGGGGAGGGTGTTGAGCAGCTCAGTTGAAGAAATTATTTTGCCGTCAATATCTTTTATCAGTTTTGCGTTTTGTTTTCTTTGTTCTTTCAAGGTGATTTCGTTTTGTTCAAGCTGCTCTTTAAGCGCGGTAAAATAAAGCTTCATTTTCTTGTTCATATAAACGGTTCTTTTGCCGTTTTTGGTTTTTACGGGTGCTAAATAGATAAGCCCTTCGTGATATGCCATTTGTCTGTCAATGGTGATTGTGCCTTTTTCAAGGTCAATGTTTTCCCATTTAACCCCGTAGGCTTCGTTGATACGCAAGCCGAAATATCTTCCGAGATAATAAGCCGTTTCAGCATTAGAACCGATAAAATAATTATCCAGTTTCTTTAACTCTTTTTTGCTGAACGCCACAATGTCCCCGTCATCTTCATCTTTTACTTTTGGCATGTGAATTTTGGTGTTTTTGTTGGTGCATAGCTTGTTATATGTATCAACATTCAAATAATTGCGGGAATATGCTTGACCGAAAATTAAATAGAACATTTTAAGGAAACTTTCAACATATTTGTATGCCCTGTTTTCATCGTAATACAGCCGTGACAGATAATCATTTACCTCTGCAACCGCAATTTCATCCACAAACCGCCCACCAAATTCCTTTTGTAAATGATTGTTCCATAGGCTTTCTTGCTTGCGAATTGTTGTTTTCGCTTTTCCCTTTCTGCCGGTTTCAGCATATTCATTATAAACCTCTTCAAATGTTTTGCGTATTATTTTAGGTTTTTCTGTGCGGATATATTTTGCTTCTGCAATGGCTTGTTCCCTTGCTTTTGCCGCTGCTGCCTTTGTTTTTAACTTGTTTCCATTTTCATCTGTTGTGCCCTTTTTGGTGATTTTCTTTCCGTCAATGGTAAGAGTAAAACGGTATTCCCATACACCATTATCTTTTTTATATATGCCTGTGTCCTTTGTCATTTGTTTGATACTCCTAAAAAAGTTGTACCAAAGTTGTACCGATATGCTTAAAATATGTTTGCGAAAAGTGTTAAAGTTGTACCGAAAATTCTAAAAAGTTGTACCAAAAAATATTGATTGATGAAACCTTCATTTTTATGGTATAATACATATCAGCAAGAAAACTAAATATGTTTTTTCTATGCGCCTATTGGACTATAAAATTTAGTTAAAGCCTTATTTTTCAAGGAGATTCCGCCGCGCGCAGCGCCCCGATTCCACCAAAGCAAACCTTGAAATGAGAGTTGCCGCCGAGAACGGCGCAACCGCAGGCAAATTTGAGCTTGCTAAAAAGGCAAAAGAGCTCAACCTTGACGCCATTCACGACACCGTTCACGAAATGGCAAAAGATGAAGCCCGCCACGGCAAAGCCTTTAAGGGCCTTCTTGAGAGATACTTCAAATAATAAAACTAAAATAAAATGCGGGGCGGTTGCCTCGCATTTTTATTAACGCCCGCCGAAGCTTGCTCTGCAGGCAACGGTGATGGCGTAAACGTTTGTGTTCTAAATGAAGATCGAGATTGTTTTGCGTATTTTTTTTATGCTTTAACAGTAATATAGTTTTATTCAAGGAGAAAAAATGGAAGAGAAAAAGAAAAACAAATATCCTGCAAATTTGTTCCGGACGGGATTCTTTATGAATATGATAAAAAATTTTTATCTCCTTTTTCCTGCGATTATTTTACTTATAGTTGGTATATGGGTAAAATGGTGTCTGTTTCTTGGGTTAGCGCTATTGGCGTTGGATATTATAATTTCATTAGCAGAACAACTGCAAATAAGAAATGCCGCATTAAATAGCAGTAACCCGAATTTTAAAAAATGGCAGGATGCTATTCTTTCTCCCAACTGGAAAGATAATATTATCAATTTGACAGAATCAAGAATTGAAAGTTCAGAAGAAGATAACTCTGATAATTCACCTTCATAATTTTTTTATTTTGCAAGCTCTTTTAGTTCTGTTGGTTTACTCTCATTAAAAGTTTGGCGTATTTTCCGCCTTTATCTTCGCCGATATATAAAAGGGTGTTAAAGCCGGCTTCAAAGTAAAGCTTTAAGGCTGCAAAGTTATCTAAATCAACGCCGACAGAAAGCTCGGAATACCCCATATCCTTTGCAAGCCGAACGGCAAACTTTACCAGCTCTTTCCCGAGCCCCTTGCGCCTGTATTCTTTTTTTACGATCAAGCGTGACAGATAAATTCTTTGCCCTTTTACCGTATAGTCCTTATCATTCATATCAAAAACAAGAGATATTTCACCTATATATTCCTCATTTATCTGCAAAATATATGTAATTCGATTCCCTGAAAGCAGCTCTTGACAGAATTTTTCAGCTAAATCGGCATGCTTATCAATATCCCATATATTGCAGCACTTCTTAAAATCTATAGGGTCAAGTTTTGTTATTATATAATCAGTTTCCATTATAGCTCCTATATAATTATAAGTTATATTTATGACGCACTCAACCGAAAAAAGCTGTATGGATTGAGAACAGCACCATAATACCGCATAATTCAAGATTAAACAAGTTCTTTTTTATTCATCACGCATAAATTGTTTTGTTTTACATAAATTAGCTGTGAAAATGCAGCAAAGGAATGTTTGAAGATGGAAAAAAAGAAAAAGAATTCGGGTAGGGCACAGAGCGTTAATAAGGTTTTAAACGCGGAAAACAGCACTGTATTTCACAGCGAGCCGCCCAAAAAGGGCTATAATATTTACGATAATGAAATTGCTTTTGACAATCTCACAAACGATATTCCCATAGCGGATATGCAGGATATGATTTAATTATTTACTTTTTTATCTTTTAGTGGTATTATATCGGTATTAAAAGTTTAGGAGAAGGAAAAATGGTCTCATTTGACGAAAAATACTGTATTGATACCTTTAAGAAGCTTACCGATATAGACAGCACCACCGGGCAGTATGAAGAGCTGCAAAAGCTTTTATGCGATATGCTGGATGAAATGGGCTTTTTATATACTGTGACCCGCAAGGGCGGAGTTATTGCCGATCTCGGGGGAGAGGGAAACGCGCTTTGCATAACCGCGCATCTTGACGATATCGGGCTTATGGTGCGTCATATAAATTCTAACGGAACTCTCAAGGTATGCTCCGTTGGCGGGCTTTACCCGTTTTACTGCGTTACCGAAAACGTCAGGATATACACCCGCTCCGGCAGAGTTTACACCGGCAGCGTCTGCCGTACCCCAAACTCAATTCACGTAACCGAAGAGGAGCTGCGCGCTGAGCTTCCGGATTATAGAAAAAACGTCTGCGTTGTTTTGGACGAAGACGTTAAAACTGCCGATGACGTTAAGGCGCTCGGAATTGATACGGGCGATATAATAGCCCTTGAGCCGCGTCTTACCGTTTCAAACGGGTATATAAAATCAAGATTTATTGACGATAAGGCTTGCGCGGCCGTGCTTCTCGGCGCCATGAAGGCGATGAAGGATCAGGGATTTATTCCCTCGCGAAAGGTTTACGCATATTTCGCCTTTTATGAGGAGATAGGCCACGGAACCGTATGGCTTCCTGATGACGTTCGGGATATGGTTGCAATTGATATCGCTCCAACGGGACCCGATCAGAACTCAGACGAAAAAAAGGTTTCCGTTTTTGCGAAGGATTCGCGTTTTCCCTATCACTTGGGGCTTACAAATGAGCTGAAAGACGCCGCCGACCGAGCGGGAGCTGACTGGGTAACGGACATTTTCACTCCCCACTACGGAACGGACGCCGACGGGAGCGTTCTTGCGGGCTACGATATACGCCACGCTGCTTTCGGCCCCGGCACCGCCAACAGCCACGGCTATGAGCGCACCCACATAAAGGGGCTTGAAAACACCTATAAGCTTCTTTGTTCGTTTATCGGACTTTCCTGAAATATCTTATCGCCGCAATAATGGCCGCGATTCCCAGAATCGGGAACGCTGCGCTCACCAACATTCCTGCCTTTAAGCCTATCTGCTCTGCGGATAGGCTTAATTTTTCGCCCATTTGCAGAGCAAAATCGCTTGCGGAAATTTTATCTATAACTATTCCCATAAGCTGAGGCGCAACGCTCGCCCCGAGATCTCCTCCCGCCGCCATCAGCGCGAAGGCGGCAACTCCGGCTCCGGGGATGTTTTCTTCCATTAAAATAAGTGTTCCCGGCCAGAGCATTGAGGTGAAAAGCCCTGTTAAAACGCAGGCAATAAATGCGGGCAGAACGCCCGATGAAAAGCCGGCGATTAGATAGCAAACTGCCGCTCCGAGCATTCCGAAAAGCAGAGTCAGGGTAATTTTTTTCCCAAAACGCGAATAGGCTATTCTTCCCGCTCCGAGCATAACCGAAAACATTGCCACTCCGAGAATATCTCCGAGAGCCTTTTCTATGTTCAGCGCTCTCTCCATATATCCCGACATCCAGTTTGACATAACATTTTCGGCGCAGCTCCCGAAAAAGATGCACATAAGGCATAAAAGCAAACCGGTGCGTCTGCTTTTTGTTTTGCCCGCCGAGGAGGAATTTTCTCCGCCTCCCATATCGGGGAAAGGGGAGAGGGTGAACATAACGGTTGTGATAATGGGCAGGAGAGAGAAGAAAAGCGTTAAATACATCCATTTATCGTGCCCGAAAACTCTTAAAAACACGGTGCTGAACAAAACAATACTCACAACTCCAAAGGCGAAAAACGAATGCAGCAGGCTCATCTCCCGCTGAGGGTTTTTGGAGGGTACTGCAGCCACAATTGGGCTGATGAGCACTTCCGAAAGCCCTGCGGCAACAGAGAATATCACCGTTCCTATAAATAGTCCCGCAAAGGCGATTCCAGGAAAAAATGTGGGAACAAGAGCGTATATTATAAGTCCCACTGAAGTTATCAGCGGCATTATTCTGACGGTGTTTTTTATGTTGAAATGCTTTGACAAAAAGGTGAAAATAAGATCAACTGTAAGCTGTGTACAAAAGTTTACAAGCACCAGCGTTCCTAAAAGCGTGTAGGATATGCCGTACATTTCTCTTAGCGTAACAAATAATAGCGGCGGCAGGCAAAACGCCGATGCCATTGTGAAATATGATGAATAGCAAGCGTATTTGGTTCTTTTGTAATCTAATGACATTTCTTTCCCCCGAAATTAAAATACAAAATACAGTATATTTTTTTTTACTGGATTGTCAATGCTTTTAAATAAAAAACTGCCCGCAAAAACGAGCAGCTTTAATAATTTAATTATGCTTATTCCTGATGATTTTAAGCGTTGTTGTTTTTGGAAATTCGGTGTCGCGGGTCTTTATTTTTGTTACACGCTTGAATTCAGCCATATTTGTATTCACTTTATTGACTTCCTCTTTTAATCGGCTTTCGGCATCGGGGAAAGAGTCGTTGTCAAGATAAAATTCCGCGGTTATTTTGCCGCTTTCCTCATAAACGAGAACCTCTTTAACAAACTCAATTCCGCCGAGCTTTCCCTCAATTTCTTCGGGGGACACATTTTTGCCGTTTCCCAAAATTATCAGATTCTTTTTTCTGCCGGTGAAAAAGAGATAGCCTTCTTGGTCAATATAGCCGTAGTCGCCTGTTTTGAGCCATTCGCCCTCAAAGGCCTTGGCTGTTTCCTCGGGGTCGTTATAATAGCCCATCATAACGTTATCGCCCTTAACAAGGATCTCGCCTATTCCGTTTTCGTCGGGATCCTTTATTTTCAGCTCGTTGCATTCCAGCGGCAGGCCAACGCTTCCGATCTTGAAATTATTCAGCCTTGAGCAGGTAACGCAGGGAGAGCATTCCGTAAGTCCGTAGCCTGTTATTATCGGTATGCCTATGCTGTACATAAACTCCTCGATTTTCGGGTCGAGATACGCGCCGCCGCAGAGTATGTATTCCAGCTCTCCTCCGAGGTTCTCGTGAATCTCCGAAAACAGATCCCTTCTCGCGTCATAGCCGCTGAGAAGAAAATTATTGCTCAGCTCAATTCCCTCCATAAGCCGGTTTAAGCTGCCGTTTCGCTTGGCGGAGCTTAAAATCTTATTGTAAATCATTTCTACAGCAAGAGGCACCGCAGCAAACTGCTTTGGATTATAGTTTTTTATGTCCTTATATATGTGAGTGAGCTTTGTGCAAATAAAGCCCCATTCGCTTTTAACAAGTCCGGTGAAAAGCCCCGTTACCCACGAATAAGTGTGGTTCAGCGGCAAAAAGCCTATTGCGTGGCCGCCCGTTACGGCGTGAAGCGCGGCGTTTACGTCTGTCATAACGTTTTTATGAGATAGCATAACGCCCTTTGTTTTGCCCGTTGTTCCGGAGGTGTAAACTATTGTTAAAAGATCTTCGGGAGCAACTTCTCTTTTCAAAAACGCCTCTTCAAATTCAGCTCTTGCGCTTTCACCCTCTGAGAGCATACCGTTTATATCGTCAATATTAAACGTATACTTGACCGTTTTTGCTTTTTCGGCCTTTTCGCGGTCAGTGCCGCTGAAAAACAGCACATCACAGGAGCAGTTTTCAAGCTGCCCGGCAATTTCTTCTCCCGAAAGGCGTTCATCCAGCGGAACTATAATATATCCGCCGGCTGCCGCGGTGTAGTATATAACGTTCCACATATATGAGTTGCCGCTGAGGATTGCAATTTTCATCGGCGGAACGATGCCTTTTTTATAAAGATACGCTCCGAGGCGCATTTCATCGTTATGCACCTCGTTAAACGTGCGTTCAAGCACGTTTCCGCTTTCATCCTCAAAAACGAATTCGCGCTTATTTCCGCCTTTTTTCGCGCCTTCTAAAACAAGCTCTTTAACAGTGCTGTAAATTGGGAAATTATCGTAGTGTTCCATAGCCTTTTCTCAGCTTATAAACAGCTCTGCAAGATCGCGGACGGTGTGGCACTCTCTGAGCTTTTTTTCATCCACGTCTTTTTCGAATTCCTCGCAGAGTCTGTCTAAAAGGCAAACAGAGTCAAAGGACGTAAGTCCGCAGTCATTTCTTAAATTTGAGTCTGCTGTTATTTCATTTTCAGGCTCAACAAACTCAAGAATTATATCAATTATTTTTTCCATTTCTTTTCTCCTTAAAGCTTGATTTCTTCAAGTATCTCGCCTATGGTTATATCCGGATTATGAACTCCGAGCATTATGGCCTTCAGCATTTTCGGGTAAAGAATTTCAAGATCTTCTCTTGAATTTTCGCTTATTCTGTATTCAAAAATAAATTCAAGGCCGTTGTCGTTTGCCCTGTGTTTAACGGTGAGATAGAGGTTTTGGGCGGAAAAGTCGTTATTATACCAAATCCCCTGAGTTGTGGCTTTGATCTCTTCGCTTTCATAGGGCACTTCGAGGGGAGCCTGATATGAGAAGGTCATAGAATCATAGGTTTGGCCTATATCGCTCATTTTCATCGCCATATGCTTCAGGTGATACATTTCAAGCGTGTCAAAATTGCAGTGCCTTAAAACGGCGCTCTGGGCGTCATTAACCGCGTCAATTGCCTTTCTGAAAGAAAGCTCGGGAGCGATATTTGTTCTAAGAGTATAAAAATGCCAGCGGTTGCCGCCCGATTTCTTATGAAGCAGCGTTCCTCTTCTGTTTATCATAAACTTAAAGGAAACATCGGGTTGATTTTGGTTAAAGGCTGAAAGCGCGGTTCTCAATCCGAGCATCAAAACGCAGGGAACGGAAAGATCGTTTTCTCTGCACAGGGTCATTATGCTGTCGGATTCTTCTTTTGAAAGCTCATACATAAGAGTTCTGCTCTCGGGATGATCGCCCTCATACATGGATATGTATCTTCTGTTCGGATCGCCGCTCTCTTCTCTTGCCTTTTTGAGGCGGTTATCAAGAAGATAGTCGTTGAATATGGGTTCGCTCTCTTTGGTAAAGGTTTCCAACCAAAACTGCCTGTCTTTTTTTCTCTCATCGCTGTCAAGATAGGCAAATTCCTCCTGCATCGCTTCAAAATACGATCTGAGGGGCTTCGGATAGGGCTTTCCGCATTTTTTGCTGAGATATATGCCCATAACATCGGCTATAAACGCTTTTGCTGCATATCCGTCGAAGGCAAGATGATGGAATTTTAAGTACATACCGTTCATTCCGTTCGGCAGGCGGATAATGCGAACAAGATGCAGGGGCTTATCTATCATATCAATAAGCTCTTTTGTCCAGCCCTTTATTATTTCGTAGCTCTCTTCATATGGAATATCTCTGAAATCGAATTCCTCAACCGGGATCTCTGCGTCGGGAACAAAATACTGAACGAGCTGATTAACGCCGTTTATGCTCTCAAAGCAAAGCCTCATACGAATGGGCTCGCATCTCTCCATAGCCTCTGTGAGCGCCTCTTTTAAGAGGTCGGGGCGAAAATCATCCTTCCAATAATAGCCCGTGCCGATATTGAGCACAGGCGAATTCTTTCCGAAGGAATTGTAAACAAAAAACATAAAACGCTGCGCTTGAGTGAGGGGATAGGTTTCAACGTTCAATCCGTTTTGAAGTGTTCTTAAGCTCATGCTGTTTTCTCCTGTTTTCTTATTATTTTACCCGAGGTCGTTCGTTCAAACGGGGTTTTTCTTATGTAAATCTTGCTTATCTCTCTTGTGCTTTCAAATGAGAGATTTATTTTATCAACGATATTTCTTATTTCTGTTTCAATATCGCTTATGCCGTTCTCTGCAGCAAACTCAAGATCCGGATAGAAGCTCGCCGCTATTTTATTTTCCTCCGCGAAAACCATAAGTTCCTTGATCAGAGGTTCGTCTGCATAGGCCTTTTCTATTTCCTCCGGCGAAACATTCTCGCCGTTTGACAGAATGATGAGATTTTTTATTCTGCCCTTTATAAAAAGCTCGTTATCTTCGGTTATTTCTCCAATGTCGCCGGTTTTGAACCATCCGTCGGGGGTAAATACCTTGGCTGTCTCCTCGGGATTTTTATAATATCCCATTAAAAGCGAGGGACTTTTTACCTGTATTTCTCCGTTTTGAAGCCGCACCTCGCAAATGCTTATTATCCTGCCGCCCGAGAGAGCTCTGGTGTTTCCGTCCGGAACCGATATGCGGGGACCTGTTTCGGTCATGCCGTAGCCCTGGCGTATCGTTACTCCCATTTCATCGAAGCGCGCTGCAAGCCCGGGGCTCAGGGTTGCTCCCGATGCTATGATGTTTTTAAGTCTTTTTCCGAAAACGGCCTCTCCAGCCTGCCTTTTGCTGAGCTGAGGATGCCTTGACTGCATAATATCAACCTTATTTATCAAAGACTCAATTATCATCGGAACAAGCCTTAAAACCGTTGGCTCAAATAAAAGAAGATTGCGGTAAATATTTTTCAGCTCAACGTTAAGGCAAATCGTTACGCCGTCTTTTATATTTTTGAGGTAATCGCACGACATACAAAAAATATGATGCATCGGCAGAACGTTCAGCGTTACGTTTTCGCCCTCAAAGCTCATTTCCTTAAACCATACGTTTGATATAAGAGCGCGGTGGGAGAGCATAACGCCTTTATATTTTCCCGTTGTTCCCGAGGTATACATAATAACGGCACATGCATCGGGGGAGCAAAGCTCTTTGTATTCTCCGTTTTCGTCAAAATCAGAAAAAATACGGTTATAAAGGTCAATATCGCTCATATCAACGAAAAATTCAACTTCGGAGATGCGGGGTTTTAGCTCATTTATGCGTTCTTTTTGCGAAGCATCATAAAACAACACCTTTATATCAGCGTCATTTATGAGATAAACAAGCTTTTCGCTGTCATAATCAGGCGATAGGGGAACAAGGGTTTTTCCGCTCATAAAAATTCCGTTCATAGAGGAAATATATCGGTGATCGGTTCTGCCGATTATGCCAACGTTGCATTTGTCCCCATAAACGGAGTTGAGATAATTTTTAACGGCAGAAGCCTGCCTGAAAAGCTCGTTATAGGAAACCGAAAGGATTTCCTTTTTAACTGCATATTTAATTGCGGGTTTATTTCCATATCTCCCGGAGGCGTATTTCAGAAGCCCGCCGAGGGTTACAACATCGTTTTCCCAAACAATAAATTCCCTCATAAAACATTCACACCCATTATTTAGACGGTTTTCCAACAAATAAGTATAAAATGTTGGTTTCTGATTATTATTTTACTATAAATGAATAATGCAAGTCAATACTATGAACAAACTTTGAACAAATTGTTAACAATTGTATAACGCAAACATAACATTTGTCCGCGCTGATAAAAAAATTCAAAAAAACCCTTGCCAAAAGCGCTTACATAATGTATACTATTAAAAGATAAAATTTTGCTTCTGTCATGCGGCGTGTGGGTCCTGTGCGGCGGAGCGCCGTGAACCATGTCAGGCGGGGAACCGAGCAGCATTAAGCGGTCTGCCCGTGCGACACAGTCCGCCTGCTCGCCGTGTGACAGAGGCAAAACTTTTTTTATGATAATATGAAGGGACGGGATGAACGTGTACCGAGTGCTCTACCGCAAGTGGAGACCGCAGGTTTTTTCGGATGTTGTGGGACAGCCGCACATAACCAAAACGCTTTTAAGCGAAGTTCGGGAAAACAGACTGGCGCACGCATATCTCTTCACAGGCTCGCGCGGAACGGGAAAAACCACCTGCGCTAAAATTCTCTCAAAGGCAATAAACTGCCTTCATCCTGTTGACGGAAACCCCTGCAACGAGTGTGAAATGTGCAGAGGAATAGACAGCGGTACAGTGCTCGATATAGTTGAAATAGACGCCGCGTCAAACAGAGGAATTGACGATATCCGCCAGCTCAGGGATGAATCCGGCTTTACTCCATCTCAGGCAAAATACAGGGTGTATATTATCGACGAAGTTCATATGCTCACGATAGAGGCGTTCAACGCGCTGCTCAAAACCCTTGAGGAACCACCCGAGCATGTTAAATTTATTCTTGCAACGACCGAGGTTCATAAGCTCCCTTCAACCATACTTTCCCGCTGTCAGCGTTTTGACTTCAGGCGGATAGAACCTGCAATAATCGCTCAAAGGCTTATGTATGTTGCAAAAGAAGAGAACGCCGTTTTGAGCGAGGACGCGGCTATTCTGATTGCCCGCATCGCCGACGGCGGTATGCGCGATGCGCTTTCTCTTCTCGACTCCGCAATAAGCGTGTCTGATAATGTAACTTCGAAGGTGGTATCCGACTGCGCAGGGCTGATGGGCAGAGAATTTATATATGATCTTATAAGAGCCGTGGCAGCGTTTGACACGGCAAAAAGTCTCAGCATTCTCGATGAGCTTCATAAGGCCTCCTGCGATACCGAGCGTCTTATAAACGAACTTACAAACCAGTTCAGAAACTTCCTTATTATAAAGACTGTAAAGCAGCCCGAAAACCTCATTGTTTCAACAGCAGATGAGCTTGAGGTTATCAGGGAGCTTGCTTCGAGCTTTACCGATGAGCAGCTCATTTTTGCTCTGAACACTCTCACTTCGGCAGCAGACGCTGTTAAGCGCACTCAAAACAGGCGTATTGAGGCTGAAATGGCGCTTATAAAGCTATGTTCCCCCGAAACGGATAACGATATTTCCGCATTAAACGCGAGAATAGCAAAGCTCGAAAAGGAAATAGCGCTCTTAAAGCAGGGCGGCACGTCAATAAGCTCCCCTGCTAAACGCGAGGATCCCGTTTTTTCTCCTTCCGATGTCAGCGAGCCGGGCGATGATTTTCCGTTTGAGGGATTTTCGCAGGATACTTCGCCGGGAGAATACTCTGCCGCGTTTTCTGAAGAGGAAACGGACGATGAACCGTTTGATTTTGACGCGTTTATGCGGGAAAACCAAAATAAAACCGCTCCCGTCGAAAATAAGAGCATAATCCCTGCGTCCGAAAAAATCGAGCCGGACGAACCAAAGCCCGTTAATCGCGTTCAAACAGCCGACGGTGCGGTTGATAAGCATAGATGGGTAAATGTAATTTATGAAGTTGAAAAAACTTTTAAACCCTTAACAGGTATGCTCGCAGGTTCTCAAGCGAGGATATCGGGAGACGTTCTTATTGTTAGACCTGCCGAGCCGAAACTGAGAATGTTTTTTGACGATGCTTTTATAGCTTCAAAAATATCTCCGTGCGCCGAGGCGGTGCTCGGAAAACATTACGACATAAAATTGGAATATAATTAAGGAGACCGTTTATGAAAGCAAGAATACCTAATCAGCCTCAGGGCTCAAGAAACGATATGATGCGCCAGCTTCAGCAGATGCAGGAGAATATGGCAAAGGTTCAGGAGGAAATTGAAAACACCGATTTCTCCGCCGGAGCGGGCGGGGATGCCGTAACCGTGACCTTAAACGGTAAGCACGAGCTTCAGAGCATAAAAATTAAGCCCGAGGCGGTTGACCCCGAGGACACAGAGATGCTTGAAGATTTTATAACAATAGCCTTTAACGAGGCTCTGAGAAAGGCGAATGAAGCTATGGAAAGCGGTATGGGCTCCGTTACCGGAGGCATGAACATTCCCGGGCTTTCCGGCCTTGGATTTTAATTATGGAATACTCTGCCGCGCCGCTTCAAAGGCTTATAGAGCAGTTTCAGAAGATGCCGGGAATAGGCGCCAAAACCGCGCAGAGAATGGCGCTTTTTGTTCTGGGCGAGCCTAAAGAAGAGGCAAGAGACTTTGCCCTTGCCATAACCGAGGCGGTTGATAAGCTGCACCGTTGTTCGGTTTGCTGCAATCTCACCGACGGAGAGGTTTGCCCCATTTGCAAAAGCTCTTTGAGAAACAGAAAAACCGTTTGCGTTGTTGAAAACGTTGAGTCGCTTATGGCGATGGAAAAAACAAACGAGTTTAAGGGCACTTATCACGTTCTCCATGGCGTTATTTCCCCTCTGGACGAGGTGGGGCCGGACGATATAACCGTTAAAGAGCTGCTCAGTCGCATAACTGCCGATGAGGTTAATGAAGTGATTATGGCAACCGGCTCAAGCGTTGAGGGAGAGCTTACTGCCATGTATATTTCAAAGCTGTTAAAGCCTTTGGGCGTAAGAGTTACGCGCCTTGCCTACGGGCTTCCCGTCGGCTCTGATTTGCAGTATGCCGACAGCGTTACTCTCGCAAGAGCGCTTCAGGGAAGGCTGGAGCTCTGATTAAATGCGTAATTCGGAATTATATCAGTTTCTGAATTTGGATTTTATAATAAAATTTATTTATAGGAGACCTTATGATGAAGTACGTTATCACCTTTGACATAGGAACAACGGGAGTTAAGACCTGTGTGTTCGGCATCAGCGATAAAATAAATCTTCTCGGTTCCGCTTCGCAGGGCTATGGGCTTTATGTTTTTCCCGACGGAGGCGCGGAGCAGGACACCGAGGAATGGTGGGAGGCTCTTTGCGAAACCTGCAAAAAGGCTGTTGCCGATTCGGGAGTTTCCCCCGAACAGATAGAGGGAATTTCTTTCTGCTCTCAGATGCAGGGGCTTGTTCTTGTTGATAAAAACGGAAACGCAGTTCGCCGTCCTATGAGCTATATGGATCAGAGGGCAAGGGAAGAACTGAAAAAGGGGATAGCTCACGGCATAACCGTTGCCGGCGCAAGCGTACCGATTTTGATAAAGAGTCTTGTTATAACCGGTGCCGTGGCAGCGTCGGTAAAGGATCCCGTGTGGAAATATAACTGGGTAAAAAATCACGAGCCCGAAAACTTTAAAAAGGTTTATAAATGGCTCGATGTTAAGGAATATCTCATATGCCGTATGACAGGCGAGTTTGTTATGACAAAGGACAGCGCGTTCGGAACGCTGCTCTATGACCTTAGAAAGGGTCACGAAACCTGGAGCGAAAGCCTTTGCAAAACTCTCGGAGTGGATGTAAACCATATGCCGAAACTCATTAAATCAACCGATATAGTCGGTTCTCTTCGCGAGGAACAGGCAGCTCAGTTAGGTCTTAAGCCCGGTATAGCGGTTTACGGCGGCGGAGGCGACGCCTCTCTTATCGGCGTTGGAGCCGGAGCCGTAAACACAGGCGACACGCATATTTACTGCGGCACCTCAGGCTGGTGTTCAACCGTTGTTGAAAAAAGCGTTGTTGACGCTTCCGCGATGATAGCCGCTGTTATCGGAGCCGACGACGGCAAGTTTAACTATTTCGGTGAGCTTGAAACCGCCGGAAAATGCCTTGAATGGGTAAAGGATCACCTCGCCCTGGATGAAATAAACATCTACCTTAAGAAGGAAAATGTTGCCGATAGCTACGAATCCGAATACACAAGCTTATACGACTATATGTCCGACGTTATAAACTCCGTTCCGGCGGGGGCGAGGGGAGTTATTTTTACTCCATGGCTTCACGGCAACCGCTGCCCGTTTGAGGATCCGAACGCAAGGGGAATGTTCTTTAATATAAGCCTTGAAACCGGAAAGAGCGATTTGCTCCGCGCGGTTATAGAGGGCGTTTGCTATCATCTGAGATGGTTTATGGAGGCTGAGGATAAAAAGGTTAAATCCTCCGAAACAATTCGCTTTGTTGGCGGCGGCGCGCTGTCATATGTAACATGTCAGGTGCTTGCGGACGTATTGGGCAAAAAGATTGAAACCGTTGACAGCCCTCAAAACGTTGGAGCGGTCGGCGCGGCGGTAACAATAGCCGTTGGCAGCGGAGTTATAAAGAGCTTCAGCGAGGCAAAAAAACTCATTCCCGTTACTAATACATACATTCCCAACGCGGCAAATAAGGAAATTTACGATAAGCAGTATGCCGTTTTTAAGAAACTGTATAAATCAAATAAAGAGAACTTTGCCGCGCTTAACGGATAATTGAAAGGAAAACAGATATGATTGAAAAAGGTTACGCTTTTGATACTATTTATTCAAATATTCTCCCCGTGATGGAAAACTGCGGTTTTGCTCCGCTTCTCCCCGATGGCAGGAAAAAGGGTGAAAGCGCCGTTTATGAAAGAGGCGAGTCGCTTGTTATGGATTTTTCGGGCGAAAAGGGTATGATACGCCTTGTTTACAGCCAAAACAGGCTGCATCTGCTCTCAGGCGCTCCCGACGTT
>JAFLUL010000022.1 GCA_022508845.1 Oscillospiraceae bacterium
CGGGCGTTAAAATTTTTTTATTTAATAGGAAACGAGAAGTTTCCTATTAAATAAACGGTTAACAGCTATACTCAAACCGATAAGCTGTTAACCGTTTATATTTATCAAACGAAAAAATCAGTTTTTTATGATTCCGGGCTCCGAATTATTTATACATCGGTCCGTAGGCGGCGCAGGCGCGGTAGTCGGCGCTTTCAAGCTCTTTGGTTCCGAAGGCGTTCCACGCGGCGGGACGGAATATCTTTTCATCGGGAACATTGTGAAGTCCAACGGGGATGCGAAGCATTGAGCACATTGTTATGAGGTCGGCTCCAACGTGGCCGTAGGTTATTGCGCCGTGATTTGCGCCCCAGCAGTTCATAAGGTCATAAGCCGAAGTGAAGGGGCCTTTGCCGTTGCAGATGGGAGCAAACCAGGTGCAGGGCCAGGTATAGTCCGTGCGTTTCCAGAGAACATCGGAAACCTCGTCGGGAAGAGCTACGGTATAGCCCTCGGCTATCTGAATAGTTGGGCCTAAGCCCTTAACAAGGTTAACTCTTATCATTGTTGCGGGCATTTCGGCGCGGGTGAGGAAGCGGGAGGAATATCCGCCGCCTCTGAAATAGCCGTTGTCGGCGGCGCACCACTGCGTTGCCTTAAGCATAGCTTCCATATCCTTTTCGGTAACGTCATACCAGGGCTTTATAACGGGGTTGCCGTTTTCGTCCTTAACCTCGCCGCAGGCGTCAAGGCAGCACGCACCGGAATTGATAAGGTGGATAAAGCCGCCCGCGTCTTTAGCCTTGCCCTCTATCTGATAACCTGTTACGCGCTTAACCGCAGCCTCGCTCCAGAAGGTGCGAACGTCCGCAAACATCTGGGCGCGGTTTGTTAAGAGCTTTAAGAAGAGCATTGAAATGCCGTTTAAGGTGTCGTTCTCAGTTGCGAGAATATAGGGTTCTCTTGCGCCGTTCCAGTCAAATGAGGTGTTGCACATAGCCTCGCCGAAGTCGCAGTTCGGATAAAAGTCGGTCCACTGTCTCTGCCCCTGGAAGCCGGCGGCTATTGCGTTATGACCCGCCATTTCCTCCTCGCAGCCCTTCGGAAGATTGGGGTTGCCGTTCATAAGGTCTTTGATTATAACCATCATCTTAACAACAAATTCCCAGTCCTTTTCCTTCTGCTCGGGGGATTTGCGGACAAATTCGGGGTTTTTATCAAAGCCCTCGGGGCAGTTTGCCTTTGTCCACGCGTAGGCCTTTTTATATTCTTCCTCATCGTAAATATTTTCGCTCATTCGTCTGATTATCTCAACCTCGTCAACAGACTCAACTCGCATACCGAGATACTCTTCGATAAACTCGGGGCTGATTGACGAACCGCCGATACCCATGCAGATCGAGCCTATCTGAAGATAGGATTTTCCGCGCATTGTGCAAACGGCAACGGCCGCCCTTGCAAAGCGCAGGAGCTTTTCCTTAACATCGGACGGCATCTCGGTATCATCGGCGTCCTGAACGTCACGGCCGTAAATTCCGAAGGCGGGAAGCCCCTTCTGGGCGTGGGTTGCAAGAACCGAGGCAAGATAAACAGCGCCGGGACGCTCGGTTGCGTTAAAGCCCCAAACTCCCTTAATTGTCATAGGATCGGTGTCCATAGTTTCGCTGCCGTAGCACCAGCAGGGAGTAACGCTCAGGGTTATGTCAACGCCCTGCTTTTTAAAATATGAGGCGCATTCGGCTGCCTCCGCAACTCTGCCTATGCTGGACGGAGCGATAACCACCTTAACCGGCTCGCCGTTTGAATATTTGAGATTTTCTTCAAAGAGAGCCTTTGCCGCCTTTGCCATATTCATTGTTTGCTCTTCAAGCGACTCGCGCACCATAAGAGGTCCGCGTCTGCCGTCAATTATCGGACGTATGCCTATAACCGGATAATCGCCTATAAGTCTGCTTTTTGCCATATATTTTTACTCCTTTATTTCATTTATTCAATGATAACATAGATACTTTGCAAAATCAATAAGGATTTTTGCTCCCCTCGGCTGCGGGACGGGGGAGCGGGGGCACCGCGATGAAACGGATACCTTGGTTATATTTTCAGCAGGCCTTACAGCAGTTTTGCTATTGACTTACATAAAAAATCAACCGCCCAAAACCAAACAAACCAAGCGGGTATCCTTATAATTGACGAACAGGTCTGATCATTTATCAGCATATCAGGATTTAAGCATATCTCGATTTAAACTTATCGCGATTTAAGCATTTGTCACGCACAAAGGTTCCGGGATTTTTTTATGTTTGTGCATAATTTTCTTTTTAATGTAAATAATGCTAACGGGATCACCCAATACACAAAAAGGAGAAAAATCATGCAGCTTACTCAAAAAGAATGTTCACTCTTAAAGGATCTCAAGGATCAGGAAACGCTGTGCATTGAAAAATACACAAAGGCGTCGCAGGCCGCGGTTGACGGACAGCTCAAGGGCTTATTTAATAATCTTGCAAGCACCGAACAGCAGCACCTTGACACACTCACAAAAATTGAAAGCGGCACGGTTCCGCCCGTTCCCTCGGGAGGAGAAAAGCCTATGCCCACGTTTACGTCCGTTTATTCCGTAAGCGAAACGCCCGACAAGAAAAACGACTGCTACCTCTGCTCTGACCTGCTCACAGCCGAAAAGCACGCTTCATCTCTCTACGACACCTGCATTTTTGAATTTAAGGACGACAACACCCGAAACGTTCTCAACCACATCCAGAAGGAAGAGCAGGAACACGGAAAGATGATATATAACTATATGTCGGCAAACTCGATGTATTGATAAAATTCGATCCGGATTTCACAGCGCATAGTTCGGATTTATTTTTAGGTTAAATTTTATCGGCGGGGTATCTTATTGATATTCCGCTGATTTTATTTTATAATAAAATTACTCCCGTTCCGCGAAAAAAGCGGGAAAAAAATTGCAACACTTTTCCCTGTTTTGCCGTCTAATATACGAAGGGATGTTGATATCGCGATGACAGACTCTGAATTAAGGCTGAACGTTAAGGAGGCGCAGGGCGGAAACGCCCGTGCTTTTGGAGAGCTATACTCCGCAGCGGCAAATGACGCCTACCGCTTTGCGCTCTGGTACATAAAAGACCCTTTTGAAGCCGAGGACGCGGTTCAGGAAGCGGCGATAAAAGCATATAAAAATATAAAGAGCCTAAAAAAGCCCTCTTCTTTTAAAAGCTGGTTTATGAGCATTGTGTTAAACTGCTGCAAGGACATTTTAAGCGAGCGGCAGCAAAGCTTAATTGCCTTTGACTGCAACACGCTGCTCGAAGAAACGCCGTATTACGACAGCTACGAAAACCGGGACGTTTTACGGCAGCTTAAAAAACTCAGCGATACGGACAGAAAAATTATTCTTATGTCGGTTCTGGGCGATTTTAAGAGCGGTGAGATAGCAAAAGAAATGGGTATGACTGCCACAGCGGTTCGTTCCCGGCTTTCAAGAGCCCTTCAATTTTTAAGAACGGAAATGGAGAAAGAGCAATGAAAAAGGATAAACGCTTTATAAAAGATAAGCTGCTGAACGGGTCTATCGACCTGCCCGAGGGCTTAAAAAAAGAAAGCATTGTTTCTCTTATTGAAAATGAAACTCAAACAAAACCTAAAAAGAAAAACTACGCCCCGTTTGTTTTAAGCGCGGCAGCGGCGGTTATTGTTATTATCGCGGGGGTAATTCTCGGGAACGGAAGCTTCGGAAAAACTCCGGAGGTGAATATTCCTCAAACGAGCGTATCGCCCGAGACGGTTCAAAAAAGCGAAACGGATTATTCCGAGCTATCCAAAATCCTATCGGCAAACAAAGAAAACTTATATTCAGGCGGATATTTTTTGGGGGGCAGCGGTTATTTTATCACCAATGAGGCGGCGGATTTTGACGCGGCTGTAAACAACTCATCTTCCAAAGAGCCGTCTGCTTCAGCTCCAACCGCGGCGGAAAACTCCGGTTCGGGCGATTATTCATCGCTCAACACCCGCACTGAGGGAGTTGACGAGGCGGACGTTATGAAAACGGACGGAAAATATATCTATGCCCTCAAATCGGACGGCTGGAATGCACGGCCATATTGCTTTTATTCGCCCTACAGCTTTTCGGGAGGGAACCAAACCTTTGCCGTTTTTGATAAAGACCTCAATAAAAAGGGCGAGATTTTGCTGACAACAGCAAGCAAAACGGACGCGGATATTTGCCAGAAAAGCTATACGGGCTTTTTCCTCTATAATGACTACGTTATTTTCACAGGCATCGAAACCACCTACAGCGGGAAAGGCATTTCTTATAATGAAAAAGAGCAATACTGGGATATACTGAACCCGGAAAAGGTTGAAGCTAAAACTGTTTCGCTGGTGAGCATATATGATATGAGCGATAAAGCGGATATAAAGCCGTTAAAGGATCTCTATTTCAGCGGCTCTATCCTCTCCTCCCGCATATCAGACGGAAAGCTTATTGCCGTTTCGAGCTACTATCCGAACTACTCCGTTTTTAACGAAAAGGATTACACCACCTTTGTTCCTTTGGCGGGAGAAAAGGACGAATATGTTTCCGCCGAAAATATAAAGGTTCTCGATGACGAAGAGGGAAATTTTACAACCGTTTCGCTTATAGACCTCAACGAAGGCGAATTTAAGGTGAACAGCGTTTCCCTTTTAGGGCAGGCCTGGGAGCTCTACTGCTCCGGCGAAAATGTTTACACCTACGGAGTTAAATCAAGATACCGTCTCATAAACGGCTGGTTTGACGTTCTGAACATCAATAAGATAAATATAAGCGCCGCTCTTCCCGAATATATTGCCACGGCGGAAATTGAAGGAGCCTCTCTCAACGACAGCTTTTCCATTGACGAATTTGACGGCTTTTTGCGCATTGCCGTAGATGACGGCGCAGAAAACTGCTGCCGGGTTATCGTTTATGATGAAAATATGAAAAAAGCGGGTAACTCCGCGGGCTTTGCCGAGGGAGAATATATCCGTTCTGCGCGCTTTATGGGAAACACCGCCTATATTGTAACCTTCAGAAACACCGATCCGCTGTTTGTTATTGACCTGAGCGACCCCGCAAAGCCCGTTATTAAGGGTGAGGTTTCGCTGCCCGGTTTTTCGGCTTATCTTCATCCGGTTGGGAAAAACCATCTTGTGGGCATAGGCTATGACGGCACCGAGGACGGTTTAAACGGCGGCGCAAAAATAAGCCTGTTTGACATAAGCGACCCCGAAAACCCGCTTGAATCCGACAATTTCACCCTGCCGAGCGCATCTCTGGACTGCGAATATAAGGATTTTGTTAAAAAAGGCAGCAACGGCTATATTGTTAACTTTTATGATTACTCAAAAGACCGCGGCAGCAGCGGAGCGCTCTATTTTACGGCAGAAAACGGCAAAATAAAAATTGAGACCCGAATAAACGCGGGCAACGGAAATATAAATATCATAAAAACGATATTTATTGAAAACACCGTATACTTTCTCATTATGAACTATGAAACGGGCGAATATGAATTGGCCTCGTTTGACCTTATAAGCGGAGAAAGCATAGCAAAGGCAAAGCTCGGGTGATATTCGCTCACGCTCACGCTTTCACTCTTCTCTCTTCATTTTATTTCCCATCAAAAAAACGGATATCAGCATATCAGCGGATATCCGTTTTTTTTATTAAAACCGTTATATCATTAACATTCGTTCCCGTTGCTCCAGTTATGATGAGATCACCGGCGGCTTTGAGAGCATAATAGGAATTATTGTTTTCAAGCTCTTTTTCGGGAGAAAGCCCCGCGGCAGTGATTTTTTCGTAGGTTTCGCCGTCGGCATAGCCTCCTGCGGCGTCGGTAGGCCCGTCGGTTCCGTCCGAGCCAACCGAAATAAAGGCTATGTTCTTTTTGCCCCGAAGGGCTATTGCCGCCGAGAGAGCCATCTCCTGATTTCTGCCGCCTTTTCCCTTACCCTTAAGGGTTACGGTTGTTTCGCCAGCATATAAATACGCGGTTTTTTCATCCGAATTATCGGCGGCGGCAGCAATTTCAGCTGCCCTGCTTCTTGCTTCGCCCGTAAGAGAGCTGCTCATAATCCGCGGCGTATAGCCCAGCTCTCTTGCTTTTTTTGCGGCTCCTGCGAGCAGGGAGCTTTTGTCTCCGGCAAAATAATAGCCGCCGTCATTTATCATTAAGTTTTCGGTTTCGTAAAGAGCGGCAATTTCGCTTCCGGAAACATCAAAGAGATATTTTTTTACGGCAGCTTTAACTATGTCGTTTGGAATATCATCCTTAACCGTAAGCCCGGAGGCTATTGTTCCCTTATCGTTTGAGAGAACGTCCGAAAGAGCTATCGTTATAACCCTCGCGGGATAGCAAAGAGCGGCAAGGCGGCCGCCCTTAACAAGCGACAGCCTTTTTCTTACGGCGTTTATTTCCTCAATTTCGGCTCCCCTCGCGAGGAGTTTTTTTGTTATATCCCGCTGAAGAGCGGGGCTTACCTTGCTCTTTTCCATAAGCGCGCTGCCCCCGCCCGAAACAAGAAACAAAACAATATCGTCTTTAGTGAGCTTTTTTGCGATCTCCATTGCCCGCTCGGCGGCAAAAATGCTGTTTTCATCGCTTACGGGGTGGGAAGCCTCTATTATCTCAAAAAGGGGGGAATGAAAACCGGAAGAATGGGCGTATTTTGTAACAACCAGTCCGGTTTTTATATTTTCGCCCAAAACTTCTTCGGCAGCCATTGCCATAGAAACAGCCGCCTTGCCCACGGCTATCACCGTAAGCAAAGCGGTTAAATTCAGCTCTTTCAGAATTTTTTTCGTATTTTCAAAGGGAAGCGACGCTTTTATCGCCGCATCTGTAATTTGAAGCGCGTCTGCCTTAAGGCTCATAACAAAACACTGCACTCCGTATTATCGGGAGCTGCGGGATAAACAAGCTCCCTTACAATTCCCTCTATTTCGTTTGTTGTTTTATAAATCTTTTCTTTCTTCGCCTTTTTTATCGGCAGCTTTGAAACAACTCTTCCCGGAAGAGTTCCAACATCGCCTACAATGGTTTTAACCGTTTCGGGGAGAGAAGAGGCGATATATGAGCCGTCAAACAGGCAGAGGAAAATGCTTATAACATAGGGAAGCAGCTTTTCTTTTTTGTGAGCCTTAACGGCCTTTCTGTTAACTCCTTTGCCGAAGGTGAAGAAATTAACAAGTCTGCCCGCCCTGCCAACGGTTATGCCGAGAACGGTTTTTGCGAGCCTTCTTATTATAAAATAAATTTTATCGAGCGGCTTTATGCGGATGCCGTGGGCGCCGAGCCTGTCTTTAAGCTCCTGTTTATCGGTTGCGGCGGCATTGAGGATATTGAGCAGAACGTCCGCTGAATGATCCTTGAAAAACCGGGCGTCATAGTGTTTTCCGTTATAGTCAAAGCCGTCTAAAAACTCAACTCTTATATGGGCAACGCCGTTTTCTATCGTAACATAGTTTATCGGAGCGGGATAGCCGCAGAGAGAGCCTATGTTTACCTGAGTTATTTTATTCCCGGCGGGGGAAACAAATTCCGTTGTGCGCTGGAAATGCGAATGGCCAACAAACATAAGCCGCAAACCGGCATCGGCAAGGCGGGCGGCAACTTCATAGTTATCCGCTATGCTCTGCCCCTTGTTTATAAGTCCGGAAACGTTATAGAGCATAAGATGATGCTCAGTTGCAATAATATAATTTCCCGCTTCTTTAGCTTTTGTTATCTGCTCAACCATCCAATTGAGGTGCTCTTCGCTGTAACCCGATTTGCCGCCTGCGCCGTCAGCATCATCGTTTACACACAAAAGCCTCACTTCCTCATTTATCTGATAGCAGCGGGAATGGAAGCCCCTTGAGGTTTCAAATTCGGCTATGAGCTTATCCCTGCCGAAATCCTTATAGAGAGCGTCCAGCTCCTCGGCTCCGAGAGCTTCAACGTCGTTATAAACCTTATCTCCCTCATAGCGGCTGGGGCTGTGGTTGGTGCACCAGTCGTGGGTTGAGGTTATCAGATAAACCGGCTTTTGTTCTGAAAACGCCCTGAGCTTTGCATAAATCTCCTCGTGGCTGAAGCGTTCGCCGTTATTTGAAACGTCACCCGAAATAACGAGGGCGTCAACAGAGCTGTTTTTGATCTTTTTCAGAGCCGCGTCAACAACGGCGCCGGATTCGGCAAGACACTTCTGATCGCTTCCGCTTCTCAGCTCGTAGGCCCTGCCCTTATCCCCAAGCCTCGGGGAATAATAATGGATGTCGGCAATAAAAGCAAGTTCGGTTTTTTTCATTTTTCAATCTCCTCCTAAAAAATAAAATTTATGGGATGAGGGATAAAACGAAGAGATAAAAGAGAAAAGAAATAAAACCTGCGGTTGGCATTTTAATTAAAATCCAAAAATCGCTTGCTATTTTCCCGAAGCTCTTCGTTTTTATCTTTTCACTCTTAATTTTAATTACATCCTCCGTACCGTGAGCAGCAGCAAACATTCACCCGTGAGAGGCAGCGAACTAATCATTTTCCTTTTTTCTTGCAAGCGTCAGCGCGCTCATAGTTATGGCAACCGCCGCAACAAGCACAAACGCCAAAACAAAACCTATGTTTGCTCCGTCGCCGATTGAGGCGGGGGAGGAATAATCATCGGAAATAACGTAGTTTACATCCTGATTGGGCGGAGGCGCATACGACGGGGAGGTTACGCCCTCGGGAGTTTCAAAGCTCAGAATTTCATCCCCCGGCGCGGGAGCAGTATTTGATTCGGAGGTATCCGCGGAGGGTGCTGTTGTGCTCTCGGGAACAGAGGAGGTTGTTTCCTGGGGAGCGGAAGAGGGTTCATCCGGCTTATTATCCGCCCCTGCGGACGAAGAACTTCCCTCGCCCGACATAGCCGCTAAAATCTGTCTCTTTTCGGCATAGGGATCAACTCCGACAAGTTCAGCCGCTGTTTTTCCCTCAGAATCAGCACCAACATACGAAAGCGGAATGAGATCCGCCATTGCGACCGCGCCGAGATCGGTGAAATGGATGCCGTCAAGAGTTAAGCTTGAGCAGAGCTTTGTTCGGTCGGATGGATCTTCAAGCTCAGAGCAGTCAATATAGCCGTCGCAGGAGGCTCTGTTCATAATCCAATCCGAAATTTCATCACACATCTTTTGAGCCTCTTCGTTCCATTCAAGGTCGGCGCCTGTGCCGAGGAAGTTTCTGTCATACCCTTTCCACGCGCTCTTTGTAAAGAAATATATTTTTATACCCCACTTATGGCACTGGGTTATGAGAGATCTGTAACCGTCGATTATCTCTTCAACGGTATGTTTGGGGGTTGAATCCGACAGCGACTTTGAAAACTGGTGCAGAATATCGTTAACACCTATCTTAACAAAGCAGTATTTAACGCCCGTTATCTTAACAACATCCCGTCTGAAGCGGTCAATAAGAGCCTGGCCGTAGAGATTGCCGAGCATTCCGGAGCCGTCGCTGAGAAGCTTATTGCCGACTATTGCCTCGTTTACAACGCTGATATTATTAACTCCCGCCGACAAAAGCCGCTGAGCATAATAAAGATACGTGTTGTTAACAAGGGTTGAATCGCCGATAAAAACGGCGGCCGAGGCATTTGCGTCGGAGGAGAGGGAATCTATTCTCTCAAGGAACGGAATGGTATGGTAGGTTATATCCCCGGAGCTGAGGTTTACCTCGGTTGCGCCGAGAAGATAGGTGCTGTTGACCTGCGAGTTGGTGTCAAGGATGCCTCTCTTCATAAAGGTTCGTCCGTTTGTAAGCCCAACGCTTGTCATATAAGTGAGGTGCGAAAAATAAAGACTTACGCTTATGTATTCGAGAGCTTCCGTTTTTATTTCCACCTTATCGGAGGTAACGGTTTTCCCGGCGGGTATAGTTACTGAAGTCTGACCGCCGTTAAAGGTTATAGGAAGCTGAGTTCCGTCTATTATATCGGCTTGTCCGTTGCCTTTGGTTTTTGCAACACCCGCTTCGTCTATGGTTATATCCGCCGCGCCGTACTGATTTGAAAAGGTAAAGGTAAGCTTGCTGCCGGCGGTTGTTACCGGAAGTTCGGTTCTGATGGTTGAGCCGGGCAGAATGACATCCTGAAAGCTCACCGAGCCCAAGGATATTGCGCCGTTAACAAGGCTTGAGCCCCATGTTGTAAGCCAAGCGCCCCTAGCCGCCTGCGCCGAAACACCGAACAGCCCCGCTCCCGATGTGAGCGTAAGCATAATAGCTATAAGCGCGGCAAGAGTTTTTTGAATTTTTTTCATCAGTCTTCCCCCGATAACTGTAATGATATATTTTGTATTATACAAAAATAAGCCGGTAATTTCAATAGGTATATCAGATAAAATATAAAAGGTAATTTGTGCAAATTTGCGGGGCGCTTTCGCCTGCCGGAGTTCACGGGACGGGAGGGATTTAATGAAAATGAAAAGTGAAAAGATAAAAACGAAGACATTTGGAAAAACATCAAGCGATTTTTGGATTTTAATTAAAATGCCAACCGCGGGTTCCGTTTCTTTTCTCTTTTATCCCTTCGTTTTTCCCCATCCCAAGGGAGCGAAGGCGGCCGCATCCCTCATCCCGCAAACGAAGGGAGCTTTATCCCGCAAATGAAGTGAGCTTTATCCCGCGAACGAAGGGAGCTTTATCCCGCAAACGAAGGGAGCTTTATCGCGCAAACAAATGAAGCTTTATCCCGCAGCCCAAAAGAGCACCGCGTCAGCGGTGCTCTTTTATCAGCATTCTCATTGAATTGAGTATACAAAGAACCGAAACTCCCACGTCCGCGAGAACGCCGACCCACATATTTGTGAGGCCCATGGCGGCAAGGATGAGCACGGCGAGCTTAACTCCAAGCGCGAAGGCAACGTTTTCGGTTACAACACGGTGGGTTTTCTTCGCTGTTTTTATGAGAGTTACCAGTTTTTTTATATCGTCATCCATAATAACAACATCGGCGGCTTCAACCGCGGCGTCGCTGCCGAGCGCGCCCATGGCTATTCCAACGTCCGCAAGCGACAAAACAGGAGCGTCGTTTATTCCGTCGCCTACAAAAAACAGCTTTTCCCTCTTCCCTCTTTTTGCCAAAATGTCCGAGAGCCTTGCAACCTTATCCCCCGGCAGAAGCGAATGATGAATTTCATCGATCCCCGCTTCATCGGCAATTTTCTGAGCAGAGGCGCGCCTGTCACCCGTCAGCATAACGGTTTTTTTGATTCCCGCTTTTTTAAGGGCAAAAACCGTGTCCCTCGCGCCGTCTTTCACAGTGTCCTCAAGCCTGATGGCTCCGGCGTATTTATCGCCTGCCGCTATATAAACAAAGGTTGCATCGTCCTTCCGGGCGGCAAAGTCAATTCCGCCGTTTCTGAGCAGCAGCGCGTTTCCGGCAAGAACTCTGTTTCCGCCGAAAACCGCCTCTATCCCCTGCCCAGCGATCTCCGTTACGCTGTCGGGAGCGGTAAGCTTTATATTTTCCGCCGCTTTTCTTATGGCGCAGGCAAGGGGGTGGTTTGAATAATATTCCGCACCGGCTGCGAGGGCGAGAAGCCTTTGCTCGGAAAGCCCCTCGGCGGGGATTATTTCGGTTACTGCAAAACGGCCTGTTGTAAGGGTTCCGGTTTTATCAAAGACGGCGGTTTTTATTGACGACAACGCCTCAAGATAGTTTCCGCCCTTAATGAGAAGTCCCTTTGAAGAGGCTCCGCCTATCCCGGCAAAATACGCAAGCGGCACGCTTATAACAACGGCGCACGGACAGGAAACAACAAGGAAGATAAGCGCTCTGTATACCCACTCGGCGGGGTTTTTGGTTATAACCGACGGAATAAAGGCAATAAGAGCGGCGGCTAAAACAACGGCGGGGGTATAATATTTTGCAAATTTGGTTATAAAGCTCTCGCTTTTGGCCTTGTTCATACTTGAATTTTCAACAAGCTCCAAAATTTTTGCAACGGAGCTGTTTTCATATTCGCACAGAGCCTTACACCTGAGCGCACCGGTTAAATTAACACAGCCCGAAATAAGCTTTGATCCGGGAGTTACGTCCAGCGGCGCGCTCTCGCCCGTAAGGGCGGAGGTATCAAGCGAGGAAAAGCCGTCCAAAACCAGAGCGTCAACCGGCACCTTCTCGCCGGGACGGATTATGAGAGTGTCCCCCTCCGTTACCTCTTCGGGGTCAATTTCAATCTCTTCGCCGTCTCTCAAAACTCTTGCGGACACAGGGGCTATATCCATAAGCGCGCTTATTGAGCGGCGGCTTTTTTCAACCGCAATGCTCTGAAACAGCTCGCCCGTTTGATAAAACAGCATAACAAACACGCTCTCGGGATACTCCCCTATTATCAGCGCGCCTGCGGTTGCAAGCGACATAAGAAAATTCTCGTCAAAGAGCTGCCCATGGGCTATGTTTTTAACAGATTTTATAAGCACATCATATCCCGCAGCGAAATACGGAACAAGATACATTAAAAGATAAAACACCTTGCTGAGATCTGTTAATTTTTGCACTGCGAACGCGGCAGCGAAAAGAACGATCGAAACAGCGATCCTGAGCAGAAGCTTCTTCTGCTTTTCAGACAGGCTCATGATTTTTTCTTTCATATTACATTACCACTTTGCAGTCCGGCTCAACCTTTTTTATGCACTTAACGGCGTTTTGAAGAATTTCGTCAAAACGCTCATCGTCCGCTTCAAGCACCATCTTCTGTGCCATAAAGCTCACGGTTACGCGCTTAACTCCCTCGATTTCTGCTATGGCTCTCTCCATTTTAGCGGCGCAGTTCGCGCAGTCAAGATCCTCTAATTTATATGTTTTTTTCATTGGTATTCTCCCTTTCGTATAATTATTTTTGATTTTTATTCCGTAACGTGTTCCATTCCCTGCGCCAAAATAAGCACCACATGCTCATCGGCAAGCGAATAAATAACGCTTTTGCCCTCTTTGCGGAATTTTATGAGCTTTGCGTTTTTGAGAATTCTGAGCTGATGCGATATGGCGGAAACCGTCATTTTAAGCGCCTCGGCTATATCGCAAACGCACATCTCCTCTTCAAACAGCAGATAAAGAATTTTTATTCGGGTGGAATCCCCGAAAATCTTATAGAGCTCCGCCAGCTCAAACAAAATACCGTCCTCCGGCATTTTTTTTAGAGCGCGGTCCATTATGTCTCCGTGAACGAATATCTCTTCGCACACACTTACATCCGTATTTTTTTCTTCAAACAGCGCATATCCCTCCAAACAAACACTTGAATAACTGTTCAAGTGTTATTATATGCAATAATTCTGAGTTTGTCAAGAGTTTTTTTGCTTCGTCGCGGAAGGAGGAACAAAAAACAAGAGAAGAGAGAAGAGAGAAAAGAGAAAAGAATCTTTTTTTCACTCTTTTATCTGTCCGAAATTCTTGAGAAGTTTCGGGAAAAGAGCCGTTTCAAATGAATTTTTCTCTTCTGTCTGTCCGAAGTTGTTTACAAGTTTCGGGAAAAGAAACAAAACCTGCGGCTTACATTTTAAAAAATCAAAATATCGCTTGCGGTTTCCCCGAAATTCCGAATCATTATCCCCATTTAAAGAAAGCAAAGGCGGCTGTATCTCCCATCCCAAGGAGGCGGAGGCGGCAGTATCCCTATCCCGCGAACAAAGTGAGCCCGACGTGGGCATAAGCAAACATCTTTATTGACTTTTTTTTATTGACTTTTATTATATATTGTATTATTATAAATAATCAAAGCTATTTTGAAGGTGAAATTTTGAGCAAGAGAAATGATATAAGAAATATTGCGATAATAGCGCACGTTGACCACGGAAAGACAACGCTTGTTGACAAGCTCTTAAGACAGAGCGGAACGTTTCGTGATAACGAGGTAGTTGAAGAGAGAGTTATGGACTCAAACGACCTCGAAAGAGAGAGAGGAATAACCATTCTCTCAAAAAACACGTCGGTCAATTATAACGGCGTGAAGATAAATATAGTTGACACCCCCGGTCACGCGGATTTCGGCGGCGAGGTTGAGCGCATAATGCTTATGGTTGACGGCGTTTTGCTGCTGGTTGACGCGTTTGAGGGCTGCATGCCTCAAACGAGGTTTGTTCTTTCAAAAGCTCTCGCGCTGAAAAAGACTCCGCTTGTTGTTATAAACAAGATCGACCGCCCCGGCGCAAGACCGGATGAAGTTATAGACGAGGTTCTCGATTTATTTATTGAGCTTGGAGCGGACGATGATCAGATAGAATTCCCCGTTATTTTCGCCTCCGCCAGAGAGGGCTACGCGAGCTTTGACAAAAACGCCAGAAGCGGCGATATGCGTCCTCTTCTTCAGGCGATAATTGACGATATTCCCGCGCCCGAGGGAGAGGCGGACGAGCCTTTGCAGCTTCTTTTTTCAAGCCTTGATTATGACGACTATGTTGGCAGAATCGGCATCGGCAAAATTGAGCGGGGCCGCATAAAGAGCGGGCAGCAGGCAGCCCTTTGCACCGCCGACGGCGAAGTTAAAAAGGTTAAGGTTTCAAGGCTTTATCAGTTTTCAGGGCTTGGCAGAACGGAAGCGCAGGAGGCGGGAGCGGGAGATATTGTTGCCGTTTCGGGAATTGACGGACTGAATATAGGCGAAACGCTCTGCGATATGGAACACCCCGAGGCTCTTCCGTTTGTTAAGATCGACGAACCCACTCTTTCAATGACCTTCCACGTTAACGACTCCCCCTTTGCCGGGCGCGAGGGAAAAATGGTAACCTCCCGAAACATCAGAGCAAGGCTCTTTAAGGAAGTTGAAACCAACGTGAGTATGCGCGTGGAGGAAACGGAAACAACCGACGCTTTCAAGGTGTCGGGCAGAGGCGAGCTGCACCTTTCAATTCTCATTGAAACTATGCGCCGCCAGGGATATGAATTCGGGGTGTCCCGCCCGAAGGTAATTTATAAAACCGAAAACGGCGTTCGCCTCGAGCCGATGGAGCTGCTTATAGTTGAAGTTCCAACCGACTATGTTGGCGCGGTTATGGAAAAGATAGGCGCGCGCCGCGGTGAGCTTGAAAATATGGGCACCCGTGACGGAGGAACAAGCCACCTTGAATTCAAGATACCCGCGAGAGGGCTTATAGGCTATCGCTCGGAGTTTTTAACCGACACAAACGGCTACGGCATTATGAACAATCTTTTTGCGGGCTATGAGCCTTATAAGGGAGATATTCAAACAAGAGAGCACGGCTCAATCATAGCCCACGAAACGGGCGAAAGCACCGGCTACGGGCTTTTCAACACTCAGGACAGGGGCAGACTATTCATAGGCCCCGGAGTTCCCGTTTATGAGGGAATGATAGTTGGCGAATGTGCAAAAAATGAGGACATAGTTTGCAACGTATGCAAGAAAAAGCAGATGACAAACACCCGCGCCTCCGGCAGCGACGATGCTTTAAGGCTGACCCCCCATTCGGTTCTCAGTCTTGAACAATGCATGGAATTTTTAAGCGATGACGAGCTGCTCGAAGTAACGCCGAGCTCATTAAGACTCAGAAAAAAGATACTCTCCAAAGAGCTTAGAATGAAGAAACAATTTAAGAAAAACTAAATTACGAATATGAGAGTTTAGATTTTAGATATAAAAGTTTGGATTCGGAAAACTCGCAGGCGATTTTTGATCAAATTCTTAAAATACCGACCGAAGGTTCCTTTTCTGAACTCTGAACTCTGAAAACTAAACTCTGTTAAGCTAAAACTTTTGGGGAAACAGGCAATCAGGAGTTGGTAAAAATGGATAAACATAAAGTTGATATAGTTATTAAAAATCAGAACTACACAATCGTAACTGACACTTCTCCCGAAGAGGTCATCGCGCTCTCAAACGGCATAAACTCTATGCTTGATGAGATAATGGCGTCCGGCAAAGTAACTCTCACTCAGGCTTTGGTGCTTGTTTCGCTCGATTTGGCGGAAAAAGCAAAGGGCTTTAAGGAGCAGGCGGACGACTATAAGAGCCGCATTGCCGACTATCTTGAGGACGCTGAACGAGCAATGACCGAGAGAGACCGCTATAAGCGCGAAAACGAAAAGCTCAAGACAAGCCTTTCGGGAAAGATATAAGAAACAGGAGAATGGATATGCCGTATTTTTCCGGCGAATATGATGTTGCGGTTATCGGCGCGGGTCACGCAGGTATTGAGGCGGCTCTGAGCAGCGCGCGCCTCGGGGCAAAGACCGTTTGTTTTACGATAAGCCTTGATATGATAGGCAATATGCCCTGCAATCCTTCCATAGGCGGCACCTCAAAGGGGCACCTTGTTAGAGAAATTGACGCTCTCGGCGGCGAAATGGGAATAGCTGCCGATAAAAACACTCTGCAAAACCGTATGCTGAACCTCGGAAAAGGTCCCGCAGTACATTCCCTGCGCGCTCAGATAGACAGACGCGAATACGCAAAATATATGAAACACGCCCTTGAAAACCAGGAATGCCTGGATTTAATACAGGCGGAAATAGTAAGCCTTAACAAAAATGGCAATTTATGGGAATTAACAACAATGCTCGATTGCCTTTACACCGCAAAATGCGCCGTTATTGCAACGGGAACGTTTCTTGACGGAAAAATTTATGTTGGTGATAAGAGCTTTTCGTCCGGACCGGACGGAACCTTTTCCGCGGTCAAACTTTCGGAAAGTCTCAAAAATACCGGCGTTAAGCTCAGACGCTTTAAGACGGGAACCCCCTCAAGAGTTAATAAGCGCAGCGTGGACTTTTCATCGCTTGAACCTCAATACGGCGATGAGAGGGTCACGCCCTTTTCTTTTGACTGCGAGACCCCTCCGAAAAACCTTCTTCCTTGCTATGTTACCTACACAAACGATGAAACCAAGCGCATTATAACCGAAAATCTTGACCGCTCTCCCCTCTTCGGCGGCGCTATTGAAGGCGTTGGCCCAAGATACTGCCCGAGCATTGAAGACAAAATCGTCCGCTTTGCCGAAAAGGAGCGTCATCAGATCTTTATTGAGCCCTGCGGACTCGACACTGAAGAGATGTATTTGCAGGGACTTTCCTCTTCCCTGCCTGTTGACGTGCAGGAGGCGTTTATTCATTCCATTAAGGGGCTTGAAAACGCCAAAATTATGCGAAACGCCTACGCCATTGAATATGACTGCGTTGATCCTTTAAGTCTTAAGCCAACTCTTGAGTTTTTAGATTATGAGGGGCTCTTCGGCGCGGGACAGTTCAACGGCTCCTCCGGCTATGAGGAGGCGGCCGCACAGGGGCTTGTTGCAGGGATAAACGCCGCCTTTAAGGCTCAGGGCAAAGCCCCGTTTATATTGGAGCGTTCGGGATCATATATTGGAACTCTTATTGACGATCTTGTAACAAAGGGCTGCAATGAACCTTACAGAATGATGACCTCCCGCTCAGAATACCGTTTGGTTTTAAGACAGGATAACGCTGATATAAGGCTTACGGAAATTGGCTATAATATCGGTCTTATAAACGAAGGGCGGTATAATAAACTGCTTAAAAAGCTCGAACTTATTAAGGCGGAGAGAAAAAGAATTGAAAACACGGTTATCGCGCCGTCTGAGGGCATAAACGAGCTGCTTGTTTCACGTGAAACATCCGCGCTTACAACAGGATGTAAACTGTCAGAACTGATAAAAAGACCTCAGCTCGGCTATGAACTGCTCACAGAATTTGATAAAAACCGCCCCGATCTGCCATACGAGATCTTTGAGCAGGTTGAAATTGAGCTTAAATACGAAGGCTATATAAAACGGCAGTATGCTCTCATAGCAGAAACCCGCAGGCTTGAAAAGAGGCTGCTTCCTGAGAATATTGACTATAATAAGATAATCAACCTCAGAACTGAGGCAAGAGAAAAGCTAAATAAGATAAGACCGCTCAGCATAGGTCAGGCATCGCGAATATCCGGAGTCAGCCCGGCGGACATCTCGGTTTTGCTTATTTACCTCAAGGAGGAAAAGCTATGATATCAAAAGAACTTTTTTTCTCCTGCGCAAAGGAAGCAGGTCTGGCTTTGTCAGACGAAACCTTTCAAAAATTTGATAAATACGCCGTTTTATTAAAGGAATATAATGAAAAGGTTAATTTAACCGCCATAACGGACGCCGACGGCATAACCGTGAAGCATTTTGCCGACAGCCTGTTTCTGTTAAAACACGTAAACATTAAAAACGAAGCAAAAGTTTGTGACGTTGGAACAGGCGCGGGATTCCCGGGAATGTGTTTGCTTTTGGCAAGATCCGATTTAAGAATAACTTTATTTGATTCCGTTAATAAAAAGCTGGAATTTATAAGATTTTTATGTAATGAGCTGGATGTTCAGGCAGAGATAATTAATATAAGAGCTGAAAACGCCGGAAAACAAACCGAATACAGAGAAAAATTTGATATTGCAACTGCAAGAGCTGTTGCAAGTCTCAATAAACTCTCGGAATACTGTTTGCCGCTTGTTAAACCGGGAGGATATTTTGCTCCGATGAAAGCTCCCTTATCCGCGGAGGAAAAAAAGAACGGAAAATCGGCTGCCGCAACTCTCGGAGCAAAATTGAGAGATGATTTTCTCTATGAGCTTCCCACCGGCGACCCGCGTGAGATATTAGTTTTTGAAAAGATATCGCAAACTCCACCCAAATATCCCAGAAACTCCGGTATTATTTCAAAAAATCCGTTACAATAAATAATAAAACTAATTTTCGACCTGCACCATAGACGAAATTATTCAACTGAACCGTGGTATTCTTTTAATGCGGACGGACAAGACCCGCAAAGAATATCACGGTGATTTTTTATATGAGGAACGAAAAGCTGAAAATCGGCGGTCAGATACTGCTCATTCCAACAGACAAGATATCCGAAAATCCGCTCAGAGCAAGAATGTATTATAACGACAAAAAAACGGACGAGCTGATACGTTCAATAGGGGAGTCGGGAATAATTGAACCTTTGTCGGTATGCGCGTCAAAACGCGGAGACTACATAATAATTTCGGGAGAGCGGCGTTTCAGAGCCGCAAAACAGCTCGGCTTTAAGAAGCTTCCCTGCATACTGCTTGATTCCTCACCCGAAAAATCTGTTTTGACCTGCCTTACAAACAGTTTAACTCAGGAACCGCTTAATTACTTTGAAATAGCTCTTTCCTATGAAAAACTTAAGGAACATTTCGGGCTCACCTATGAACAGACGGCGGCCAAATTGGGAGTTGACACAAACGAAGTTCTTTCAAAGGTTCGTCTGCTTCAAATTCCGCCGAAACTGAGGAAAACTCTTATTGAATACGGTTTGTCGCAAAAATATGCAACCATTCTAGTCCGCCACAGCGATGAACAGAAGGAAGTTCTTCTGAAAAGAATAATTGAGGACAGGCTCACTCTGAGCAAAACAAAGCTTATATCAGACGAAATGCTGAATCCTAAGGAAGAAACAAAAAATACAGTTCAAACATATTTTAAGGATATAAACGTATTTGTAAACACAATAGAACGTACCTACGAAACGATGAAAAACAGCGGCATAAACGCCGAGATGGTTAAATCCGACGGCGAAAGAAGCGTTACTTACCGCATACAGATACCTAAATCGGTATGATTTGGATATCAGAGCGAAAGCTCTTTTATCATATAGCCCATATCTTTCTCTTTCACACCCCAGAAACGGCTCGGACGGAACTTTCCGTTCGAGCTGTTTCACGTGAAACAATCTGCTCTCTTAGGTAGCAGGATGGAGGATCAGAATTTGAATTTCTGATTCTAATAAAAAGTGCTTGCGTTTTTTATATAATATGGTAAAATAATAGAAAACATCCAAGGGGCGTGCGCTATGGCAAAAACAGTTGCAATTCTCAATCAAAAGGGCGGAGTTGGAAAAACAACAACCGCTGTCAATCTGTCCGCCTGCGTTGGCTATCTGGGCAAAAAAGTTCTGTTGTGCGATATTGACCCCCAGGGAAATTCAACAAGCGGCTTCGGAATTGACAAAAGAAGCATAAAACGCTCATCATATAACGTACTTTTAGGCGACTGCACCGCCGATGAAGCTATTGTTAAAACAGAATTCAAAAACGTTGACCTCATTGTTTCAAATATGGATCTCGCCGGCGCGGAGCTTGAAATAATAGACAAAAAGGGAAGGGAACGCCTGCTTAAAAACGCCCTTGTTCCTCTCTGGGAAAAATACGACTATATTTTCCTGGATTGTCCGCCGTCATTAGGACTTATAACCCTAAACGCCTTAACCGCCGCCGACACCTTCTTAGTTCCGATCCAATGCGAATACTACGCCCTTGAGGGACTCTCCCAGCTTATGGCAACGGTCAGGCAGATAAAAAGACTGTATAACCCCTATATAGATCTTGAAGGCGTTCTGTTGACTATGTTTGACGGTAGGCTGAACCTTACACAGCAGGTCGTTGAGGAGGTTAAAAAATTCTTCCCGAAAAAGGTGTATTCAACCGTAATTCCGAGAAACGTGCGCCTGTCGGAAGCTCCCAGCTTCGGACAGCCGATAATATATTTTGACAAATCTTCCAAAGGGGCGCAGGCATATAACTCGTTTGCGGAGGAGTTTTTGAGCAAAAACATATGAAATTCAATTCGGGATGCGCAATTCGGAATTATACCAAACTTACAGCTTGATAGAAAAATTTAATTTGATATTATAATTATATTTCCCGGAATTTGGAATTCCTGATTCCGAATGCCAAATTAAACAAAAAAAAGGAGCCTATTATAGATGAAACCAAAAAAGTCCGGTCTCGGCAGGGGATTTGATTCGCTGTTTTTGGACAATGCCGCCGAGGGCTTAACAGACGGCGGCGCGGTGAGCCTTAAGATAAGCGAAATCGAACCCGACAGAAGCCAACCGAGAACCCAGTTCAGCGAGGAAGCTCTTTTGGAGCTTGAAAACAGCATAAGGGAATTCGGCGTTTTGCAGCCTCTTCTTGTTCGTCCTATGAGCGACGGCAGCTATAAAATAGTTGCAGGAGAACGCCGCTGGAGAGCCGCAAGAGCCGCGGGGCTTACCGAAGTTCCCGTTATTATACGATCTTTAACCGAAGAAGAGGCCTGCGCCATTGCTCTTATTGAAAATCTGCAGAGAGAAGATCTGAACGCCCTTGAAGAGGCTCAGGGAATAGCGAGGCTTATTGAGGAATTCGGATTTACTCAGGAACAGGCGGCAGCGAGGCTTTCAAAATCCCGCCCCGCAATAGCAAACAGCTTAAGGCTTTTAGCCCTTCCCGAAAAGGCGAGAAAGGCTCTTTCAGACGGCGATATAAGCGCGGGTCACGCCAGAGCATTGCTCTCTTTAGGCGATGAAGAAAAAATAAACGCAGCTTTAAGCCGCATAATAGAAAACTCTCTTTCGGTGCGCCAGACAGAAGCTCTTTGCAAGGCTATGAGCAAGGAACAAAAAATTAAAGCCCCCAAGCTCAACAAGGATAACTTCTTTAATGAGGTTCAGGCGTCGCTTTCAAGCGTACTTTCAAGAAAGGTGAAGGTAACAGGCTCTGAAAAGGGCGGAAAAATCGAAATTGAGTTTTTTGATAAAGAAGATTTATCAAAGCTGATAAAAGCGTTTGACGAAGAATAAAAAAAAGGAGAAAAAGATATGCTCGATATTAAATTTTTAAGAGAAAACCCCGATATAGTTAAGGAAAACATCAAAAAGAAGTTTCAGGATCAAAAGCTCCCGCTTGTTGACGAGGTAATAGCTCTTGATGAAGAGAGCCGCAAAAACAAAACCCGCGCAGACAATCTTCGCGCAGAGAGAAACAAGCTTTCAAAGCAAATAGGCGCGCTTATGGCAAAAGGCGAAAGGGAAGAGGCCGAAAAGGTTAAGGCTCAGGTTGGTCAGATGGCGGCTGAGCTTGCCGAGTGCGAAGCAAAGGAACCCGAATACGCCGAAAAAATCAGAAAGATAATGCTCATAATCCCCAATATTATAGACGAGAGCGTTCCTATAGGCAAGGATGACAGCGAGAACGTTGAGGTTCAGCGCTACGGCGAGCCTTCCGTTCCCGATTTTGAGGTGCCCTATCACACCGATATTATGGAGCGTTTTAACGGCATTGACCTTGACGCGGCGAGAAGGGTTGCCGGAAACGGTTTTTATTACCTTATGGGCGATATAGCCAGAATCCATTCGTCCGTTATTTCATATGCGAGAGATTTTATGATAGAGCGCGGCTTTACTTACTGCGTTCCGCCGTTTATGATAAGAAGCGACGTTGTTACGGGCGTTATGAGCTTTGCCGAGATGGAGGCTATGATGTATAAGATAGAGGGAGAGGATCTCTTCCTTATCGGCACCTCGGAGCATTCAATGATAGGCAAGTTTATCGACACGATCATAAACGAGGACGAGCTTCCCCACGCTTTAACGAGCTACAGTCCCTGCTTCAGAAAAGAAAAGGGCGCTCACGGCATTGAGGAGCGCGGAGTTTACCGCATCCACCAGTTTGAAAAGCAGGAAATGATAGTCGTATGCAAACCCGAAGACAGCAAAATGTGGTTTGACAGGCTGTGGAAAAACACTGTTGACCTCTTCCGCTCGCTCGACATTCCCGTTCGCACTCTGGAATGCTGCTCGGGAGATCTTGCGGATCTCAAAGTAAAGAGCGTGGACGTTGAGGCGTGGTCGCCCCGTCAGAAGAAGTATTTTGAAGTTGGCTCCTGCTCAAACCTCGGCGACGCCCAGGCAAGAAGACTTAAAATAAGAGTAAACGGCAAAGACGGCAAAAAATATCTCGCGCACACTCTGAACAACACCGTTGTTGCCCCGCCGAGAATGCTCATTGCCTTCCTTGAAAACAACCTGAATGCCGACGGCAGCGTAAACATCCCCGAAGCCCTCAGACCCTATATGGGAGGAACGGAAAAGATACTGCCGAAGAAATAATCGGATCAAAAAATGCTCAGCAGATTTTGCTGAGCATTTTTTATGGGATGGGGGAATATTATAATTTTAATTTGACAGTAAAATATAATTTGATTTTTCCGTAAATGCTGGAACATTAAATTAGATGATCGCTTGCTGTTTTTTCCATTTCCCCATCCAAAAAAAATCGGCCGGCAAACAGCCGACCGTTTTTTTATTTAATAGGAAACTTCTCGTTATCACTTTTTAATTTGTTCATCAGCAAGCTTATTCATAGCTTCTATATCGCCCTCGCTTGCAATAGCAGATGCCCTATTTCTGCGTTCAAGCAGCTCGGCATACATAAGCTCTTTCTTTTTGCCGCTGAGGTCATAGAAGAGCATCGGAATTATTCCGAGCGCACCGGTTATAGAGGGAACTATCGTAAACATTGCGAAGAGATAGAACTTAACATAGTCGGGCTGTTCTCCGCCTGAGGTATAGGCGTTTTCATCATAGCCGATAAACTTTTTAAGAGCGGTTGTAAGGGTTCTTGAAGCGGTATCCGCAACCTTTTTCGCAAGCTGCTTGGCAACTGAGGTCATAGCCTCGGTGCGGTAGCCGTTTTTCCATTCGCAGTAGTCCATCGCCTCGTTATACATCTCTGTTCCGATAACTGAGCGAAGTCCGTAGAACAGCGTCCAGAGAACCTCCCACGTTGCCATAGCAAAGAACATCGGCAGCTTTTTGCGGTAAAGTCCGCCTTTGAAGGTTTTGGGATTAAAGCCTATGCAGCCGAATCCGAAAACAAAGAGGAAAACGAAATTGCTTATGTAATGACTTACGATATAAAGCACACGGCTCGAGAAATGGCGTCTGAGCCACGGAACATATGAATATGATATCGGAGATATCGGCGCGGCGGGTATGCCGGCAACCAGCGTCATTGAGGCAAAATGCAAAACGTCAATATAATAGTCGGTCTTGCTGCCGCCTATGCCGAACGCCGAAAGGAAGTCCGAAAGGGCTATCAGCAGAACAGGCTTATTGTTAACAATAGACTTAAACGACGCTACAATTGACGGAGAATGTATCGACTGCATTATGCGCTCTTTTGAGTTCATAAAGAACCAAAAGCTCATCGCGCTCGAAGCGACAGTGCAGAACGAACCCATACCAACAAATATTCCGCGCATAAGCTGCTCGGTGTTCTTTGAGGAGCTTTTAATAACATTATTGTCGATGAGATCCAAAAGCACCGTCATTATCTGCTCAGGCAGCTTTTCGCCGAAGGTTCCCGAGGCGAAATTCGCAAGCGTTATAAGCCGCGTTCGGTCGCTCGGGTGCGGGGTTATCGTTGAAAGAAGTCCGGTTCTCGATATCTCCTGGAAGGTTGCAACCTCCTGACGGATTATTTCACCAACAAAGAAAAAGATAAATTTACCCATATCAACAGTTGATTTTCCACCGAAAATAATTGGCATAAACCAATAGAGCAGCGTAAAAATCGCGCCGGGAATGGCAAGCCCCATCAGATACGGACGGAATTTACCCCACCTGGTTCTCGTTTTTTCAACTATGGCTGCGGTAAAAATGTCGTTGACTATATCCCAAACGCCGTTAACGCCTGTAACTATCGCCTGATAGCCCAAGTCTATTTTAACAATGTTTGTTATAAATCTTGATGAATAGCTGTTGATATTCAGGCTCTGCGCCGCATCCCACAAAACGAAACCAACAGTTTCCTTTGTTCCAACGTAGCGACGGTTTTCGTAGACGTATTGCAGTTCTTCTTCGGTATATTCGTGTTCCTGCCTAAGGTTTTCGTCCGCCACCGATATTCCCCCTCTTTTTTAGAGTATATTTTATTCTATCATATTTAATTTAACTTTGCAAGAGCCCAATCAACAAAATATCCTTCGGTTTTGAAAGAAATAAGCTGACTTTACGTTTTTTATACTATAATTATCAGGAATATTTGTTCAGAAGCGTTCTCAGGAGATATTATTCTCCCGGAGAGATTTCCGTTTCGCGTCAGCGGTTTTCTTTTCTCTCCTCCGAAAAGAGGGAGATTCGTATGCAGGTTGTAACATCCGGCCGCTTATTTACCTATGCATTGGTAACCATAGGGCGAATATAAACCTTTTAATTGCATTTTTTACGTTCACAAAAAAACGCCTGCGTGCAACAATAAGCGGTTAATTCTTTTCAACCTTTATCAGAAGGAGAAAACCGACCGGCGAAAATCTCTCCGCTTTAATTTTATAACAATTTTGGAGTTTGTATTTTTTATAAAATGATTTTCATAGCTTCAGTTTATAGCACGAGTAATAAAAATATATTGCTGTGCAAGCCCCGGGAACGCAGCAAAGCTCTCGGGAAGCCCTTCGGGATACATTTCCTTGACCGCGCGGCTTATGTGCCGGTCAACGGGGAACACCTCCGAAAAGCCCATAGAAAAAAGCAGAGTGCAGTCCGCAACCTTTCTCCCAACGCCCCTTATGCTCATCAGAGCCTTTCGCGCGTCATCAAGAGGAGAGAGAGAAAGCCCGGAAAGATCCACCTCGCCCATCGAAACAGCCCTTGCGGCGGCAAGTATGTAAGGAGTGCGGTAGCCTGCGTGCAAAACAGAAAGCTCCTCTTCGGTTTTTGAGGCTATTATCTCGGCCGAAGGGAAGGTAAAGCTGCCGCCCGGAAGCTCTTCTCCGAAATTAACGCAGAGCGTGTTGATTATTCCCTTTATCCTCGGAATATTGTTGCACTGCGAAATTATAAATGAGCAAAGCGCCTCCCACGGCTCCTGGCAAAGTATCCTGACCGTGCCGCTGCGTCTTACCGTCTGCTCAATTCGATCATCCGTTAAAAAGCCTTCAAGAACGCTCTCATAATCCCTTTCGAGATCAAAATATTTTATCCATATTTTTTTAACATCCTCTAAGGATGAGCCGTAAAAAAGCAGTTTGTTTTCATCCTGAACAACTCCAACGCTCCTGCCGAAGGCAGTTCCCAGCCATACGCCGTTTTCCTCTCTCCATCGAAACGCCTGTCCGCAGTCCAGAGTTAACGACAGGTTAATTTCTCCGAAACCGGAGACCTCAATACAGTCTTTTCTTTCTTTAACAGTCACAGTTTTTCCCTCTTGTAAGATTTGGTATTTTAAACAAAATATTTTGAAAATTTTATCTAAAAAATCTCTCCGTTTTGTATAAATGCAAAGGAATGAAAACAAGCTGTATATGCAAAATTGTTGAAAAATATTCATTGTTGATAAGTCCGTTTTCCAAAAATCGGCAAGTTCAAGGCTTATTTGGGCAGGTTATAAACATTTTGAACAAAGTTTTTAACAATTTGCGCCCAAACAAGAATATACAGTTTGTATATATCGCTTTCATGTACAATAAAGAAAATTTTAAGTGGTTTAACGAAAACTTTTTGGTAAAAACAGCATATTTTATTTTTACGGAATAAAATTCCCTCAGGCGTTAAAAATTATTTTAAGAAAAAAAACGGAGGAAACGCTGCTATGCTCAAGGGGGTAAACCGAATGGTTTTAGAGGTAAATCAGCCCGAAAACAAATACTTTGAAAAGATGATTTTTTTTGTCAGGCCCGAGTTTTCGGGGTTGTCGGATTCAAAACTCCGCGAGCAGGCAAAGCACGCCCTTTCCACCGCACAGCGCCCTGTTAAAAGCAAGAGGGAAAGAAATTCGGAGCGTCTCCGCAAAATTCTTCAAACCGCCCTCGCCGCCGGAGCAGGCGCAGGAATAACAGCAATAATAGAGCTGATGGTGAGATAGGATCAATTGCGGAATTCGGAATTCCGAAAAACGCTTCGCGTTTTGATCATATAATTACAATTTAAGCTTTCAGCATTCACCGAAAATATCATAGCAAAGCATACTATCTCATTATAAATTTATTTAATTCCGAATTAAATTATTTTCCCACGCAGAAGCTCTTAAACACTTCGTTTACAACCTCTTCGGAGGCTTTTTTGCCTGTAAGGGTCAAAAGCTCGTTTATAGCGCAGTCGATATCAACATTCACTGCGTCAACCGTATAGCCGGCGCTCAGAGCGTTAAGCGCGCCGCCGATATAGCCGAGAGCGTTTTCGCAGCAGCGGCGCTGGCGTTCGCCAGCGAGCAGCTCACCCGAAAAATCAAGTCCGCCTGTGCCGAGGATCTCCTCGAGCGCGGTTTTTATTTTGTCGGCGGTTTCCTCATTTTTCGCGCTGAGAGCAATACAGTGCGAAAAGGCTTTTTTTATAACAGAAATTTCTGCCCTCTGCGGCAGATCGGATTTATTTATAACCGCAAGGCAGGTTTTGTTTTTTAAAAGCTCTATAAGCTCCTCATCCTCATCGGACAGCTCTTCGGAGCCGTCAAAAACGGCGATTATCAAATCGGAGCCGTCAATTTTCTCCTTTGCCCTTTTTATGCCGATGCTCTCAACAAGGTCAGAAGCGTTTCTTATCCCGGCGGTGTCGGAGAGGCGAAGAACTATATCCCCAACCCGAACGGTTTCTTCAACGCTGTCCCTCGTTGTTCCGGGAACGGAAGTTACTATCGAGCGCTCATAGCCCGTTAAGAGGTTCATCAGGGTTGATTTTCCGGCGTTCGGTTTTCCGCATATGGCAGTATTAACGCCCTCAGTTACGCCCTTTCCGGTGTCGTAGTCCATAATAAGCTTTGAAAGCCTGTCCGAAACATCCTTCAGGGTCTCTTCAAGATTTCGGCTTTCAACGGCAGGTATATCCTCGTCCGGATAGTCCGCCCACGCCGCTAAAGCTGCGGCTGATGAAACAAGCGAAGAGCAGATGGCGTTTATTCTTTTGCTCACATTTCCCGAGAGGGTGTTTCTAGCGGCCTTCAGCGCGCTTTCTCCCTGCGCCGAAATGACCTTCATAACGCTCTCCGCCTGGGAAAGATCCATTTTTCCGTTTAAAAAAGCGCGTTTGGTGAATTCGCCAGGTTCGGCGGGAACGGCTCCGAGAGAAAAAACGAGCCTGAGAATTTTTTGAGTAACATAAAGTCCGCCGTGGCAGCAAAGCTCGGCAACATCCTCGCCCGTGTAGCTCCTGGGGGCGCGGTAAACAATCGCAACTCCGTCGTCAATATTGCCGCCCTCATCAAAAAAATTACCGTAGGCGGCGCGGTAACCCGGCAAATCGCAAAGCGCCTGTCCGGACACAGCCCTGAAGCACCTGTCGGCAATTTTTACGGCATTTTCGCCGGATAATCTTATTATTCCAATGCCTCCCGCCGCGTTGGGCGTGGAAATGGCAGCAATAGTTGAGCTCATATTATTCTCCAGATTTGTTATTTAATTGATCGGATAAGGGGGGATGGGGGAGACAGCGCTTTCTTACCCCATCCCGTGAGCGAAACGAGCTTTATTATTCATACGCTTCAATTATTTTCAGCTTCGCGCTCGAAACAGCTTCTTCTAAGAGTTTATCTTCATCGGGGATGAGAGCTTCAATCTCCCTTGCGTATTCGGGAGTTGGGCGGGTGCGGGGGTGGCGGGGAGTAAATACCGTACAGCAGTCCTCATAAGGTCTTATTGAAATATCAAAGGCGTCTATTTTGCGGGAAATTTCAACAATTTCGCTTTTATCCATACCGATAACTGGGCGAAAAACGGGCAGGCCGGCACATTCGTCAGTGCATTTAAGCGCGTTTATCGTCTGGCTTGCAACCTGACCGAGGCTCTCGCCCGTTATGAGCGCGTCACAGCCCTGCCAGGAAGCTATTCGAGAAGCAACCTTCATCATCATTCTGCGCATTGTTACGGTAAACATTTCCTCGGGGCAGAAATCCCTTATTGCCTCCTGAAGCTCGGTAAAGCGCACGGTGAAAAGATTTATCCGCCCTGAATACTGAGCAACCTTTCCGAGAAGCTCGTGAACCTTCTGCTCGGCAAGCTCGGAGGTATAGGGGGGAGAGGCAAAGTGTACTGCGGTGAGCTTAACGCCCCTCTTTGACATCATATAGGCCGCCACAGGCGAATCAATTCCACCGGAAATAAGAACGCAGGCTCTGCCCCCCGTTCCCGTTGGCATTCCTCCCGCGCCCTTAAGCTGAGTGCCGTGGATATATGCAAAGCGATCGCGCACCTCAACGGTGACGGTTATTTCGGGATTGTGGACATCCACCTTAATATTGCGGAATTTTGAGAGAATAGCTCCGCCAACCTCATCGCAAATGGCGGGGGAATCAAACGGGAATTTTTTATCGGAGCGTTTGGCCTTCACCTTAAAGGTTTTGGCAAACATCAATTCGTCCGCCAAATATTCGCAGGCGGTGTGTGTTATCTTATGTATATCCTTTTCGCATACCGCCGCGCGCGAAATGCCAACGATACCGAAAACCTTTTGAATTCTTAAAACGGCCTCATCGAGGTCAATATCCTCGCTCTGAGGCTCAGCGGTAATAGTGGACTGCGATTTAACAAACTTAAATTCGCCCAGCCCCTTAAGCCTATCGCGCATATTTTTTATGAGCATATCCTCAAATGTTGAGCGGTTAAGCCCCTTGAGGGCAAGTTCTCCGTCCTTTAACAGAATTATTTCTTTCATTTTGTTTTCCTTTCTTTTTTAATTCGGAATTCCGGAAAAATCGCAAGTATAAATAAGGAATCGAATTGCGGGCAGCGCTGCTGTTTTTATGAAAGTGCGTTATCATAATTCCGCATTACGAATTATATTTTAACTCTTATTCTCCCGCAGGCGGCGTTTAGAGCCTCGGAAAAGATTTTCAGATCCTCTTCTGTTGTAAAGCGGCTCATACTAACTCTTATCGCGCTGTCTATCCTCTCGTTCGGGAAGCCCAGGCGGGTGAGCACTTCGCTGCGGTGTCCTTTTTTGCAGGCGCTGCCGGCAGAAACGTAAATTTTATTTTCCGAAAGATAGTTTATGAGCACCTGCGAGGGTATGCCCAAAACGGACAAATTGACGATATAGGGAAGCCCGTTTTCGGGAGAATTTATTTTTATCCGCGGATTAGCCTGAAGCAGGCGCAGCAGATAGTCCTTTTTGCCCTGCATAACATTCAGCTCGTTTCTGATGTCGGGCAGCGCTCTCACAGCCGCGCCGAAGCCCGCTATTCCCGGAACGTTTTCTGTGCCTGAGAAAAGTCCGCCCTCCTGATTTCCTCCGTAAATATGGTTTTTTATATTTACTCCTTTTCTAAGATACAGCGCGCCAACTCCCTTTGGTCCGTGGAGCTTATGAGAGCTGAGCGTTATCATATCGGCCCCGAGCGAGGAACATTTAATCGGCAGCTTGCCGAAGCCCTGAATAGCGTCAATATGTATAAGAGCCGGTGCGCCGACCCGCTTTACGGCGGACTTTATATACTGAACCGGATTTATCGCTCCGGTTTCGTTATTAACAAGCATTGCGCTTATAAGAACGGTTTTTGAATTTATAACGCTTATAAGCTCCTCGGGCAAAAATGAGCCGTCTTTCCCCGGGGAGAGGCGGATAACCTCAAAACCCTGCTCCTCTAAGGCTTCCGTGCACCTCTGAACGCTCGGGTGCTCGAGAGATGTGGTTATTATTCTGTTTCCTGTTTTTCTTTTTGCCATGGCCGCGCCGAAAACGGCGGTGTTGTTCGCAAGCGTTCCCGAATGAGAAAAATATATTTCCTCGGGAAGCGCGCCCAATACGGAGGCGATGTCCTTTTTTGCCTGCGCAATTATCATCTTTGCGGCGTTTCCCTTTGAATGTACTGCTCCGGGATTGCCGTAGTTTATCTGCAGCGCGTCGTTTACCGCCCTTATTGCCTCATTGCAAACCGGCGTTGTGGCGGAGTTATCAAGATATATTTCCAAGAGTATTCAAACCTTTCATAACTTAACTAGTATAGTATACTATGAAAAAGAAAAAGTGTAAACAGTTTTTTTATGTGCTCCCTTCGGCCGCGGGTTTGGGAGCACGGGTTCGGGAGCGCAGGTTGGAGAGCGCGGATTGGAGAGCGCGGATTGGAGAGCGCGGGTTTGGGAGCGCGGGTTCGAGAGCACGGATTGAGAGCGCAGGTTAGGGAGCGCGGGTTCGGGAGCGCAGGTTGGAGAGCGCGGGTTGGAGAGCGCGGGTTGGAGAGCGCGGGTTGGAGAGCGCGGGTTCGGGAGCGCGGGTTGGAGAGCGCGGATTAGGGAGAGCGGGGTCGACAGCGCAGGT
>JAFLUL010000023.1 GCA_022508845.1 Oscillospiraceae bacterium
ATTTCACTGGTTTCGGCTCTCTTATCCGGAGAGAGCGTTGGACTTACATTGATCGTTCAGCTTTGCGTTCTTATATTTGTATCGCTGTGCTGTTTGCCCATTCACGAGAGCGCCCACGCGTGGGCTGCAGACAGACTGGGAGATTCAACAGGAAGGCTCAAGGGAAGAATAACTCTTAATCCTATGGTTCACCTCAGCCTTATCGGAACTGCAATGCTGCTCGTTTTCGGATTCGGATTCGCAAATCCCGTTCCAGTAAATATAAATAATTTCCCGCCTAAAAAGAGAAAACAGTATTTTGCGTTTACTGCTCTTGCAGGCCCCGGTGCAAACATTTTTCTTGCTATAATATTCACGCTTCTGAAATACGTTTTCTATGTTATCATAGCAAAAACGGCTTCTGAATCAATTGTTTTGAATGTTGCCGTCATATTCTTCAGCTACGCGAGCTATATAAATATTTCTCTTGCGGTGTTTAACCTTATTCCCATACCGCCTCTTGACGGCTCAAGAGTTTTAACGGCAGTTCTTCCCGATGATCTCTATTATAAGCTATTGCAATATGAGAGATATTTTATGTACGGTCTTTTCATCCTTATTTTTCTTTTGAACCGAATTGGTTTTTCCCCTATCTCGTTAATTTCTTCGTTTATATCAAATATTATAGATAAGCTTATTTCTCTGCCGTTTTCGGCATTTTTAGGATAAAAATTAAGGACAAAAAAAGTGACGGAACTGAACTACAAGCTTGATGTTTTTGAAGGCCCTATGGATCTTCTTCTGCATCTCATAACTAAGCATAAACTAAATATTTACGATATTCCCATAATCGAGCTTGTCCAGCAATACACCGATTATATCCGGCAGATGCAGGAATTAAATCTTGATGTTGCAAGCGAATTTCTCGAAATGGCGGCAAGGCTGATACATATAAAATCACTATCTCTTTTGCCTGTACACGAGGAAGGCGAGCAATTGAGACGCGAGCTTACGGGAGAGCTTATCGAATATGCCGAATGTAAAAAAGCAGCCGAGGCGCTGTCGCTGCAAACGGACGGCTTTAATTTTCAAACGCGAACACCCGAAAAAATTGAAAGCGATATGACTTACACAAGAATTCACGATCCCATTGAGCTTATGAACGCTTATATGAGGGTTATGGGAAAACGCCTCAGAAATCTTCCTCCGAAATTTGACGTTTTTAAGCCCATTGTTCAGAGAAAAATCGTTTCAGTTTCCGAGAAAATAAAAAATATTGTTTCAATTTTATCGGGAACAGGCAAAGTGAGATTTCGTGATATAATACTTCGAAGCAAAAGCAGGTCTGAGTTGGTTGCGGTTTTTCTTGCGGTTTTGGAGCTTGCAAAAACCGGAAATGTTGGGCTTAGCGGAGACAAACAGGAATTATCGCTTGAACTTATTTCCGTGCCGGAAGGAGAGCTTGATTTTGATTGATGAAACAATAAACTTCAAAGGTGCTGTTGAAGCAATAGTTTTTGCATCAGGCGAACCTATTGAGCGCTTAAGGCTTATTGAAGCTCTCGGCTGTACCCCTGAAAGACTTGACAGCGTTTTAAATGAGATTAAAAATGAATATGATGACCGTGAAAGTGCGGTTCAGCTACTGCTTCTTGGCTCAAAGGTGCAATTTGCAACTCGATCTAAATATGCCGAGGCAATACGAAACGTTTTGGATCTTAAAAGAAATCAACCCCTTTCTCCCGCTGCTTTTGAGGTTCTTGCGATCATTGCATATAATCAGCCTGTTACAAGGGCGTTTGTTGAACAAATTAGAGGCGTTGATTGCGGCGGTGTTATTAACACATTATGCCAAAGAAATCTCGTTGAAGAGTGCGGAAGACTTGATTTACCCGGAAGACCTCTGATATACTGTACAACGGCGGAGTTTTTAAGATGTTTTTGTATGTCAACTCTCGCCGAGCTTCCCGATATTCCGGATTCAAAGACCGCCGCGCAGGTTCTTGAAAACATTCAGACGAAGGAAACAGGCGAAATTGAAGGGCAGCTTTCTATTTTTGAGGAGGAAAAAATATGATTGTGCTTAAAATCATCGGTTGGATACTTCTCGGTATTATAGCTTTAATAGTTCTTGTCCTTTGCATCAAACTCGGGTTCAGAATTGAATATTCAAATGAAAATACCTCGGTTATATTAAAATGGTTCTTTTTGAATTTACCTCTCTATCCCAAGGAAAAAAAGGATAAAAAACCTAAAAAAAAGGTTGAGAAAACAGAAAAGGAAGAGGAAAAGCAGGATAAGCCCAAAAAAGAGAAAACGGGCGACAGCTTTTTGAAAGTGTTATATAATGCCGAAGGCACAGACGGCATTATAGCAATACTTAAAAAGATAATGAGCTACACTAAATCCTTTTTCGGCGGTTCGCTTCGGGCGTTTATTATTGATGAATTATTTCTTGACATCCGCTGCACAAAATCAGACGCCGCCTCAACCGCTATATATTACGGGGAAGTATGCTCAGCGGTATTTCCGCTTCTCGGTTCTTTAGCGTCAAAATACAGAATAAAGAAGTATGATGTAAGAGTTTATCCCGATTACATAGCGCGTTTTTCAGACGCTTCGTTTGCTCTAACGCTTCACGTTACCCCGATAAGGTTTATAGGCGTTACTTTAGCATATGTATTCAAGCTTCTCTTTGGAGTGCTTGCGGGATTATTGGTTAAAATTTTCGGCGCAAATAAAGAAAAAAACAGCGACCGAAATGATAATAATAAAACAAAAAATAAAGAAAAGAGTGACATCAAATGAAAGAACAGTCAGCAGCAGGTATCCTCTCAACAACTATCGAAAAGGTAAGACAGCTTGTTGATGTAAGCACAATAGTTGGAGAGCCGATAAAGCTTTCCGAGGAGATAACCGTTATCCCCGTTTCAAAGGTGACCTACGGTTTTGCCTCCGGCGGTTCTGATTTTCCGTCGAAATCAAATGCCGAGCTCTTTGGCGGAGGCGGTGGCGCGGGAATAACAATAAATCCCGTTGCTTTCCTTGTGCTTAAAGACGGTGAGGTATCGCTTAAACATATCACCGCAAACGACAACGCTGCCGAGAGAGTTGTTAATATGATCCCCGATGTTATCGATAAGGTAACAGGAATTGTAAATAAAACTCAGTCCGGCAAATAAGAGTTATAAACTATCGCACCTTCCGCATAAAACTGATTATGCGGAGGTGTGTGTATGAAAAAAATTCTGTTTGTTATTTTTGCGGTAATATTGCTATTTTGCAGTATGCCTATATCCGGATATGCTGAGGATATAAGTGCAGGGAGCTATGTTTGTATGAGCGCAGATACGGCTCAGGTGCTTTGCAGCCGGGAAATGTTTCTTCATAGAGGTATGGCAAGCACAACGAAGGTTATGACTGCGCTTATTGCGGTTGAAAGCGGCAGACTCTATGAAACCGTTGAAATCGACGCAAATAAAATCAGCGCGGAGGGTACTTCTCTCGGACTTAAAACAGGCGATAAACTAACTCTTTATGAGCTTGTTAAGGGGATGCTTCTTTCCTCCGGAAATGACAGCGCAAATGCCGTGGCGTATTTTATAAGCGGAACGCTCGAGGATTTTGCCGTTCTTATGAACGAAAAGGCAAGATCCATAGGAATGTACAACACAAATTTTGTTACGCCTTCCGGTCTTGACGCCGACGGGCATTATTCCTGCGCCTATGATATGGCTCTGCTTGCCCGAAGCGCGATAAACAACCCTATTATCAGCGAAATGACCTCGCTGAAGGACAGCTATATAAGCTTTTCAAATCGCAGCAGACTATATGTTTCCAATCATAATAAGCTGCTCGGTGATGTTGAAGGCTGTTTCGGGCTTAAAACCGGCTATACAAAAAAGAGCGGAAGATGTCTTTTGAGCGCGGCTGAGCGAAACGGGAAAAAGATTATTGTTGTAACTCTAGGCGCACCGGATGACTGGAACGATCATAAAAAGCTCTATGATCTCGCTTTTGAGGAGATAGGTTCGCTTGAAGCGGATTTTAACAGCGTTTTCAGCGTTGATGTTGTTGGAGGAAGCGAGGATAAGGTTGAGTGTAAGGCGGAATTTGTTTCTCCTGTTTCATCTTTTTTTGACTCTGAGATCACCGCTGATTATTATGTTGAGCCGTTTGTTTACGCTCCTGTAAAAAAAGGGGATATAACAGGTAAAATCGTTCTCAGAGCTGACGGAATTGAGCTGCAAACGCTGTATATAACCGCGCAAAACGACGTTTCGGTGTATGAAAAGGCCCCCGGTATTTTTTCGAGAATATCAAACAGTATATTTGAGCTATTAAGCAGATGGAAGATAACAAAATAAGACTTCAAAAATTTTTAGCCGATGCAGGTATAGCTTCCCGCCGAAAGGCGGAGGAGCTTATTGCTGCGGGAAGAGTTCGTGTAAACGGGAGAGTTGCCTCCGTTGGCGATAAGGTTGATCCCAAAAAGGATTCCGTATTGTTTGACGGCAAAAAGGTCAAAACTGAGAATAAGTTTATTTATCTTGTTCTCAATAAACCTCGCGGCTATGTTACAACGATGAGCGATGAGAACAACAGAAAGTGTGTTGCAGAGCTGATTTTAGGAGTGGACAAGCGCGTTTATCCTGTCGGTCGGCTCGACAGGGACAGCGAAGGCCTTCTTTTATTCACAAATGACGGAGAATTTGCCAATGCTATGACTCATCCGTCAAAGCATATTCAAAAGACTTACCGCGTTAGCGTTAAGCCCGCCGTCACCGATGAACATTTAACAGTTTTAACATCATCTCTTATGATCGACGGAAGGCTAACTATGCCGGCGGAGGTTAGGGTAGTTGCAAATTACCCCGATAAAAGCATACTCGAATTTACGATATTTGAGGGCAGAAACCGTCAGATAAGAAGACTGTGTGAGGAGGCGGGGCTTGAAACTGTTCGGCTCAAACGGCTTTCAATAGGCAAGCTCACTCTCGGCAGGCTGGCTCCCGGTGAATTCAGGGAGCTTAAAAGCGATGAGATCGCTCTGCTTAAACGTCAGTCCGGATGTTATTAAAGGATAGGTAAACATATATGATTAAAAGTATGACAGGTTACGGGAGAGCCGTTCGTATAAACGAAGGACTCACCGTTACGGTTGAGATAAAAAGCGTAAACCACAGGTTTTTTGAGTTTGGATCCAAGATATCCCGCGGCTATTCCTTTTTGGAGGATAAGCTAAAAGCATATCTTCAGCAGTATATTTCAAGAGGCAAGGTTGATTGCTTTGTTCAGATAGAAAATGAGGAAACGCAGGATGGCGTTGTAAGCATAAATGAATCGCTGGCAGCAGGCTATTATAACGCTTTGAAGAGCCTTGCCGAAAAATATTCTCTTAAAATGAGCGATAGCGTTGATATTCTTGCTTTACATAATGATATTTTCAATGTAAAAAAGCCTCCCGCGGATGAAGAAAAGATTTGGCTGAATGTTAAAGAAGTTTGCAATGAGGCCATACATAATTTTATTGAGATGCGCGAAAAAGAGGGAGAAAAGCTGAAAAGTGACGTTCTTTCAAGAGCTGACGCAATTTTAAAAAGCGTTGAATTTATTGAGCAGCGTTCTCCCGAAACAGTAAAAGAATATAACGAAAAGCTTAAAGTTAGAATTAAAGAGCTGATAGGTGACGCGGCTGTTGACGAAGAACGTCTCTTAAATGAAGCCGCAGTTTTTGCCGATAAAATCGCCGTTGCGGAAGAAACGGTTCGCCTCAGAAGCCACATAGATCAACTCAGGCTGTTTTTGGAGACCGAAGAACCCGTTGGCAGGAAGCTTGATTTCTTAGTGCAGGAAATTAACCGTGAAGCTAACACCGTAGGTTCAAAGGCGTCGGATATTGATATTGCAAAGCAGGTTATAAATATCAAATCCGAGGTTGAAAAAATAAGGGAACAAATTCAAAATATCGAGTGATATCTGAAAGGACAGGCAATATGAAACTGATAAATGTGGGGTTCGGAAATATGGTGAACTCCGAAAGAGTTGTTTGTGTTGTCAGCCCCGAATCGGCTCCGATAAAACGCATTATGCAGCATGCAAAAGACGAGGGAAAGCTCATAGATGTGACCCAGGGAAGAAAAACCGCATCGGTTATTTTTACAGACAGCGAGCATATTATTCTTTCCTATATTAAAGCAGATAAGCTGTCTCTGAGATTTTCGTCCGACTCTGATGAGCAATAGGAGAATGAAATATGCTGAAAAAGAAAAGCATTTTTGTTATTTCAGGACCGTCCGGTTCAGGTAAAAATACTGTTTATGACGGTTTAAGAGCTTTGATGCCCGAAATTGCTCAAACTGTTTCGGCAACAACGCGCGCTCCCCGCGAAGGAGAAGTCGACGGAGTTGATTATTATTTTTTATCAGAAAAAGAATTTAATGACCGAGTTGAAAACGGAGATTTTATTGAATACGTTCAGTATGGGAAAAATTACTACGGTACGCTGAAAAGTGAAATCGAGAGGCTGTCTTCGCTTGGAAAAATTATTGTTTTGATAATTGAGGTAAACGGTGCGCTGAAATTCAAAGAGCTGTTTCCCGAATCGGTTTCGCTGTTTATTATTCCCCCATCAATTGAGGAACTGAAAAAAAGAATAATAAAGCGCGGACAAAACACTGAGGCTGATCTTCAAAAAAGGCTTCAGATAGCTCAGTATGAAATGGAGCTTAAGGACAGATACGACTATTGCGTTGTAAACAACGAAATAGATGATTGTATAAATAATGTATATAATATAATAAAAGGAGAACAAACAAAATGATAAACATTGATTTAAAACCTATGCTTAAGGGCGATATAAGCAGATATTCTCTTTGCGTTGCAGTTGCAAAGCGCTCAAGAGAAATAAACGACGAAGCCGTTGAGCTGAAAGAAAAAGAGAAAATATTGCTTGAGGAAAAGCCCGTAAGTCTTGCTGTTGAGGATATTTATTCCGGAAAGTATATAATAAAAGAAAGCGAAGAAATAAAGAATTATTGAGGTGATAAGCCTTGAAGGATTCTTTTATAGCGAAAATAGGGGTTGAAAACTGCGCATATAGCTTTGACGAGCTTTTCAGCTTTATTATCCCCGAAAGCCTGGCAGATGAGGTTGTTGTAGGAAGAAGAGTTCTTGTTCCTTTCGGAAAATCAAATTCTGTAAGACAGGGATTTGTTTTTTCCGTCAATACGGCTTCTCAGGCGGATGATGTATCTGAGCTCAAGTCGGTTATAAGCCCTCTTGACAGCGAACCGCTTTTGAGCGAAGAGATGATAAGGCTTGCCCTTTTTATAAGAGATCGTGTGTTTTGCACCTATTTCGCCGCGGCAAAAGCGATGCTTCCCGGCGGTATGTGCTCAAAAAAGCCGGTAAACGAGTTATCTGTTAAAATGGTGCGTCTTACTGATAAGGCTATAATGAATGATGCTTCTTCGCTGACCGTTAAACAGAAAAATATTTATGATTTTTTGAAAGAATTTGAAACAGCGTCGGTTAAAGAGCTTGTTTATTACACCGGCTGCACCCCCGCCGTTATCAAAACAATGGAAAAAAACGGCATATGCGAAGTTTTTGATGTCCCCGTATCGAGAAGCCCGATAAGAAACATATCTCCCGGGAATTTTACTCCTCCTGAGCTGTCCGTTCAGCAAAAAGAGGCATTCGCAAAGCTTTATAACGCCTATTTGTCGGATAAAAGTGAAACTGCTCTTCTTTTCGGCGTTACCGGCAGCGGAAAAACCAACGTCTATTTATCGCTTATAGACAGAATCTTAGGCGACGGAAAAAACGTTATAGTTCTTGTTCCCGAAATTTCTCTTACATCTCAAACCATTTCTCTTTTTGAGCGCAGATTCGGAAAGAGCATTGCGGTGCTTCACAGCGGTCTTTCAGCCGGCGAACGCAGAGACGAGTTTTACAGGATAAAACACAAAAACGCCCGCGTTGTTATCGGAACAAGGAGCGCGGTTTTTGCTCCGATTGAAAATATCGGCGCAATAATCATAGACGAAGAACAGGAACACACCTATAAATCAGAGATGTCGCCGCGATATGACGCAAAAACTGTTGCAAAATTCAGATGCGCTTATAATAACGCGCTGCTTGTTTTGGCATCCGCAACACCGTCAATTGAAACTTACGCAAAGGCTGAAAGCGGGAAATATGTCCTCTGCGAGCTTACCGAACGCTACGGTAAGGCGGTTCTTCCCGATGTCATAACCGTTGATATGACCGACAAAAATAATACAGACCGCTACAGCGCAATTTGCAATCCTCTGGCGCAGGAACTTGAAAACAATCTCAACAATAAGAAACAGAGTATTCTTCTTGTTAACAGGAGAGGCTATAATACGTTTGTTGTTTGCGAGGAATGCAAAAATGTTGTTTCTTGTCCTAAGTGCAGCATTTCTCTGACTTATCATTCAGCAAATAACCGTCTGATGTGTCACTATTGCGGACATTCCGAGGAATTTACCGATGTTTGCCCAAAATGCTCTCATAAAAATATAAGATATTCGGGCTTTGGAACTCAGAGAGTTGAACAGGAGCTTCACTCCCGCTTTAAAAATGCAAGAATTCTGAGAATGGACGCCGACACAACAAGCGCAAAAAATTCCCACGAAAAAGCTCTCTCTGCTTTTTCAGCGGGAGAATACGATATTCTGATCGGAACTCAGATGGTTGCAAAGGGGCTTGACTTCCCGAATGTTACTCTTGTTGGTATTATATCTGCCGACAATGAGCTATACTGCGATGACTTCAGAAGCGCAGAAAGAACCTTCGATCTTATAACTCAGGTAACCGGAAGAGCCGGCAGGGGAGACACCGCCGGCAAGGCCTATATCCAAACTGTTTCGCCCGATAATGAAATCCTCTCCATTGCTTCAAAGCAGGACTACAAAAGCTTTTATAAAAATGAAATTATAATCAGAAAGGCTCTTGTTTATCCTCCATTTTGCGATATATGCGTTGTTGGATTTTCTTCCGGAAGCGAAGCGGCTGCTTTTACGGCAGCAAATGAATTTTTTAAAATTATGCTAAATGCTAATTCCGATGAAAAATACGGTTTGCGGTTTATAGTTTTAGGCCCTATTGAGCCTAAAATTTCAAAATTGAATAATCAGTTCAGGCAAAAAATAATCATAAAATGCGTTAATACTTCTCTTTTCAGAGAGTTGATAAGCGAAACGCTTAAAATAATAACACAAAAAAAAGAATTTAAAAACACTTATATTTACGCTGTTATCAATCCTGAAAATACAGAATAAAGTATAAACAGCATAAAAACGGAAAGGCTATGGTAATTAAATGGCTATCAGAAAAATAAGAGTTGACGATGATCCTATATTAAGAAAAAAGAGCAGACCTGTTGAAGTGTTTGACGACAGGCTTTTTGAGCTTTTGGACGATATGAAGGATACCCTTAAAAAGGCTGAAGGGCTTGGGCTTGCCGCCGTTCAGGTCGGTGTTCTCAAAAGGGTTGTTGTTGTTAATTTCGGAGATGGGTTTATCGAGTTGATAAATCCTGAAATTCTTGATTCAAAAGGTTCTCAGAGTGCAGAGGAAGCATGTCTTTCCCTTCCGCGAAAGGCGGGTAAAACTCTTCGCCCGATGAGCGTAAAGGTCAGGGCTCAAAACAGAAACGGCGCGTGGGTGCTTTATGAGGGAAGTGAGCTTAAAGCGAGATGCTTCTGCCACGAAATAGACCATCTTGACGGTAAGCTATATATTGACTCTCTCGCTCCGGGCGAAAAGGTGTTTTATACAGAAAATTATTCATAAAAACACCGCGAAAGGAGCGCTTAATATGAGTTCGGTTATTTTTATGGGATCTCCCGATTTTGCGGTTGCTGCCCTTGAAGCTCTCATTAAATCTGAACATTATGATGTAAAGCTTGTTGTTTCACAGGAGGATAAACCCCAAGGTAGACACCAGGTTCTCACGCCCACGCCTGTAAAGAAACTTGCTTTGCAGCACAATATTGAGGTTTTCCAGCCGAAAACTCTCCGTTCCCCCGAGGCATATGAAATGCTTTCATCGCTTGAGCCGGATTTTATTGTTGTTTCGGCTTACGGAAAGATTTTACCTCAGAATATTCTTGATATTCCAAAATTCGGTTGCGTTAATCTTCACGGTTCTCTTTTGCCTAAATATCGAGGCGCAGCTCCGATACAGTGGAGCGTTATTAACGGCGATAAAAAAACCGGAGTAACTTCAATGCTTATGAATGCCGGGCTTGACACCGGAGATATTTTGTTTACAAGCGAAACCGAAATAGGCGAAAATGAAACAGCAGGCGAGCTGTTTGATAAACTTGCGGGATTATGTCCCGAGCTGCTCATAAAAACTCTGAATGCCCTTGAAAACGGAACAGTTACGCCGATTAAGCAGAATGACGATGAGGCAACATATGTTTCTGTTTTAAGCAAGGATATGGCAGTTATTGATTGGAATGACCGAGCCGTTTCAATTCATAATAAAATAAGAGGTCTGTCTCCTTGGCCTGTTGCAAAGACCTCATTAGACGGGAAAACTCTGAAAATTTTCAAGGGCGTCCCTCATGAAAGAAATCATAATTCAGCTCCGGGAACCGTTTATTCGGAAAAGGGCTCGATTTTTGTTTATTGCGGAAATAATTCCGTTTATGAGATAGCGGAGCTTCAGCTTGAGGGATCAAAAAGAATGTCGGCTGCCGATTTTTTGCGCGGGCATCCGATAAAAGACGCAATTTTAATCTGAAATTAAGGTGACTATATGAATTCACTTCTCTATATAACGTTCGGTCCGGGCTACGGAGGATTTAACGGATATTATTTGTATGTTATACTTGTTATTCCTGCCTTAATTCTTTCGCTCGTTGCCCAATTCAAGGTGAAAAGAGCATATTCCTCTTTGAGCGAGATTTACAGCAAAAGCGGTTATTCGGGAGCCTCCGCGGCAGGAGCGGTTCTCAGATATTACGGCATAACTGATGTTCGAATAGAGCAGGTCAGCGGAACATTAACCGACCACTATTCTCCGTCGTCGAAGGTGATAAGACTTTCTGAGGGAGTATATTCTTCAACCTCCATAGCCGCCATAGGAATAGCCTGCCACGAGGCGGGACACGCCGCTCAGCATGCAAACGGATATGTGCCGATAAAGATACGAAACGCGATCCTACCTGTTTGCAAAATAGGATCATATGCAGGAATTCCCCTTGCTGTTCTCGGTCTTGTTCTCTCTTTTGAGCCGCTTGTAGGCATAGGACTTTTGCTTTATTCATTTATTATGCTGTTTCAGCTTGCAACTCTCCCTGTTGAACTGGACGCAAGCAGAAGAGCCCTTCAGGTTATTGAAGAAACCGGTCTGCTCAGCAGTAATGACGAATATAAGGGAGCAAAAAAGGTGCTTACCTGCGCCGCTATGACCTATGTTGCCGCACTTGCAGTATCGTTAGCCAATTTGCTGAGATTTATTATTATGTTTACCGGGAGACGCAGAAAATGAAAAGCGCGCGTCAAACTGCTTTTGAAATTCTTCGCAAAATTGAAAGCGATAAAGCTTATTCATCTTTATCGCTGAACGCAGCTCTAAAACAAAATTCTTTTGCGGATTTGAGGGACGCTTCCTTTATAACAAGCCTTGTTTATGGTGTAACAGAGAGAAAGCTTACGCTTGACTATAATTTATCCCTCTATCTTAAGTCCTCAGTTAAAAAGCTTCACCCTGCTGTTTTAACTGCTTTAAGGCTCGGGTCTTATCAGATTTTATTTTCCGAAAAAGTTCCAAACAGCGCAGCGGTTAATGAGAGCGTAAAACTGGTTAAAGATAACTCTCAGGCTTATTCTTCGGGGCTTGTAAACGCAGTTTTGAGAAAAATAAGCTCTAACGGACTTGTTTTGCCTGAAAAAAGCGATACATATAAATTTTTATCGGTAAAGTATTCATCCCCCGAGGAGCTTATTAAGCACTTTATCAGTTCCTACGGCATAGAAAATGCCGAGGCGCATCTGGAAGCATCTCTTGGTTCCCGTCCTGTTTTTATACGGCTGAACACCATTAAATGTTCTTTTGAAGAGCTTAAAAATGAGCTGAACAAAGAAAACGCAGATATTGAAAAAACAGAGCTTGAAAACTGTTTTATATTAAAAAATGTGGGGGATATAACCTCTCTGTCGGCATATATCAAAGGATTTTTCCATGTTCAGGATATGTCGTCGCAGATTTGCGCGTCTCTGTTGGGAGTAACGCCCGGAAAAACTCTGGTTGACTGCTGTGCCGCTCCGGGAGGAAAGAGCTTTACCGCCGCCCAGTTTATGAATAATGAAGGAAATATAATTTCCTGTGATATGTATGAGCATAAGGTTTCTCTTATAAACAGCGGTGCAAAGCGGCTTGGTATAAATATTATTTCCTCCGTTTGTAAAAATGCGTCAGACCTTAACAAAAGCATTGAAAATGCCGACGCGGTTTTGTGCGATGTTCCCTGCTCAGGACTTGGAGTTATAGGGAGAAAGCCCGAAATTAAATATAAGTCTCTTTCGGATTTTAATTCTCTTCCCGAAACCCAGTATGCCATCCTGTCGTCCTGTTCAAAAATAGTTAAGAACGGGGGAGTGTTGGTTTATTCCACCTGTACTATGAATCCCGCTGAAAATGAAAAGGTATGCGAAAGGTTTCTCGCTGAGCACACAGATTTTTATTTGAGCCGCGATGAGCGATATCTCAAATTTGCAAAGGACGGATATATGAATATATTTGCCTCTCCCCTCGGCGGCGACGGTTTTTTTGCTGCACGATTTGAAAGGAAAGCTCTATGAAAAAAGATATACTCAGTTTGACGCTCGAGGAACTGACCGCGGAAATAGTCGGTCTTAATCAGCCTAAGTTCAGAGCAGGGCAAATATACCGCTGGCTCCACAAAACCGGGATTCGTTCTTTTGATGAAATGACCGATATTTCGCTAAAGCTCAGAGATATGCTTAATGACAATTTTGTCATTTTTTCTTGTGATATTGAAAAAAAACTTGTTTCCGAGTATGATAATACTGTAAAGTATCTTTTCAGATTATCCGACGGTGAATTTATTGAGTCGGTAGTTATGAAATATAAATACGGCTACACCCTCTGTGTTTCCTCTCAGGTGGGATGCAGAATGGGCTGCACCTTTTGCGCATCAACTCTTGCAGGTATGGTGAGAAATTTATATCCGTCGGAAATTCTCTCGCAGGTCTATGCCGCTGAGAGAGACCTCGAAATAAGGATTTCTCATATTGTTATGATGGGTATGGGAGAGCCGCTTGATAACTTTGACAATGTTCTCAGGTTCTTAACCCTTATAACCGATGAAAACGGCAAGAATATCAGTATGCGCCATATATCTCTTTCAACCTGCGGTATTGTGCCTAAAATATATGAGCTTGCTGAAAGGGATCTGCAGTTAACGCTTTCCGTTTCTCTTCACGCGCCGAACAATGCCCTTCGCTCATCTATGATGCCTATAAATAGAAAATGGCAGGTTGACGAGCTTATAAAAGCCTGCAGAGACTACACCAAAAAAACATCGAGAAGAATATCGTTTGAATATGCTCTCGTAAACGGCAAAAACGATACCGTACAGTGTGCAAGAGAACTTGCAGGGTTATTAAAAGGAATGCTGTGTCATATAAATCTGATACCGGTAAATGAGGTAAAAGAGACCGGCTGCAAGGAGAGTACTCCGGCAAGAATACAGGAGTTTTCTGATATATTAACAAAAAGAGGTTTTGCTGTTACGGTTCGCAGAAGGCTAGGCAGCGATATAAACGCTGCGTGCGGTCAGCTCAGGCGCTCGGCAAAGCCTTCCGATAAGGAGAAAAAGTGAAATACTCATTTAAGACAGACAAAGGATTAAAGCGTTTGCATAATGAAGATTGCTGCGCGGTGTTTATGCCCGATGAAAAATCGTGTTTTGCCGTTGTGTGTGACGGAATGGGGGGCGCCAGTGCAGGGGATAAAGCCTCTTCAATGGCTGTTGAAACCATTGTGGAGCGCATAAAAAACGGCTGGAGAAGCGATATGAGCGAAGATTCGATGATCAATCTTTTGCTTACAACCATAACAGCCGCAAACATATTTGTGTATGATTTTTCCTTATCAGATGAAAAATATAATGGAATGGGAACAACCGTTGTTGCCTGTTTGCTGACCGGAAACAGGGCGATTATTGCTCACGCCGGCGACAGCAGAGCCTATTTTTTTGATAAAGACATAATTCAGATAACAAAAGACCATTCCGTTGTTCAGGATCTCCTTGATAAAGGACAAATAACAACCGAGCAAGCAAATTATCACCCTCAGAAGAACTATATAACAAGGGCTTTGGGTGTTGATGAAAATATAGATATTGATTTTAATTCAGTTGACTTAACTGAAAACAGTAAAATTCTTTTATGCTCCGACGGACTAACAAATTATCTTACGGACGAGGAAATCTTTGCTATAATTAAAAGCGAAGACGATCCTGCCGAAAGTCTTGTTCGTGAGGCAAACTTTAACGGCGGCGGCGACAATATAACCGCTGTTGTGATCTCAATTAACTGAGAGAGGTGGATGAATTTTGGATAATTATCTCGGAAAAATCATCGGTGAAAGATATGAGATCCAGGCTATAATCGGCATTGGAGGTATGTCGGTTGTTTATAAGGCCTATGACCGTGTTGACGACAGAATAGTTGCAGTTAAAATTCTGAAGGATGAATTTTTGGCAAATGAAGAATTCCGTATGCGATTCAAAAATGAATCGAAGGCAATTGCGGTTTTGTCTCACCCTAATATCGTTAAGGTGTATGACGTCAGCTTCGGGGAGAACCTTCAGTATATTGTGATGGAATATGTTGAGGGAATAACTCTTAAGGAATATATTGAGAGGCAGCACGTTCTCGACTGGCGCGAGGCAGTTCACTTTGTTATTCAGATCCTCAGGGCGCTTCAGCACGCCCACGACAAGGGGATAATCCATCGTGATGTCAAACCGCAAAATATTATGTTGCTTCCGAATGCTAATATTAAGGTAACTGATTTCGGTATAGCTCGTTTTAACCGCATTGAGTCAAGAAATGTAAACGAGTCGTCCGCTATCGGCTCTGTTCATTACGTTAGCCCTGAGCAGGCGAGAGGAGAATATACCGACGGCCGCTCGGACATATATTCGGTTGGCGTTGTTTTATATGAAATGCTCACCGGCAAGGTTCCTTTTGAAGGGGACAGCGATTCATATGTTGCCCTTTTGCAGCTTAAAAAGGATGCCGAGCGTCCAACGCTTATAAATTCAGCAATTCCTCTCGGGCTTGAGCAGATAACTCTCAGAGCTATGCAGAAAAATCCGGCGGACAGATATCAGTCTGCAGCGGAATTCTTATCCGATCTCTATGAATTTAAGCGCAATCCCCAGATGAAATTTGACTATACCTATTTTCTCGATAAAGATCCCACAAGGCATATTTCCTCCTCGGTTGCCGATATCCCTGTTAAAATATCTGACGAGGATGAGGATGAAGATGAATATGTTGAGAGCTTTGATGATGACGATGATGACGGACCCAGAAATTTAACGGTTCCCATCCTTGCCGGAGTTGCCGTTGCGTTGGTACTGGTTGTTGCGGTTATTGTCCTCATTGCTTTCGGAGATACGATAAAATCGTCTTTCAACGGTAATAATTCCTCAACCTCCCAGTCCGGTGAATCATTCTGGCAAAAGCTTGACATTTTCGGATGGTTTTCTGATGATAATATGATTGAAGTCCCCAATTTTCTCAATGAGGACTTTGAGGCAGTTTTTGAAAAATATCCTGACCTTGCAATAGACCCGACTCCGACTTATATTTACAACACCAGTTATGACCCCGGAAAAGTAATTGAGCAGTTCCCGGTTGCAGGTGAAAAGGTTTCAAAGGATACAGTTATAAAACTGTCGGTTGCAACAACTAATGCTATGATCCAGATTCCCGATGTGAAGGGGACCGACGTTGAAGAGGCCGAAGAGCTGCTTAGAGCAAAGGGCTTTGTAGTTGAGCTTTATCTGGCCTTTGACAGCAGTGTTGAAGAAAACACGGTGCTTTACACCGACCCTAACGGCGAGAATTTTGCCGCTTACGGATCAACTGTTTATGTATATTACGCAACCGCCCAGGCGGAGAATGTTAAAACCTCGCGCGTGCCGAACGTTGTAGGCGACCAGGAGAGCGTTGCAAGGGCAAAAATTATTGCCGCCGGACTGTATGTCGGCTCCGTTATAACAAACGCCAGCTCAGAATCTCTCAAAGGCTATGTTATCGGGCAGAATCCTGCAAGCGGTACCGCCGTATCTTCAGGCGTTTATGTTAACCTTGTTGTTGGTAACGGAGTTCAGAATTCCTCTGTTGCAACTTGCCAGATACCCCTTCCAACCGCTTCAAACGGCCAAACTGCGACCGTTAAAACTTATCTGAACGGTGCGGCATACGACAGTATTCCAAACGTTGCCCTCGACGGTTCAAATCTCACTCTAAGTTTCACCGGTTCGGGAAGCGACAACGAATTTACCGTTTATATTGATTCAGTTAAAATTTACAGCGGCAATATCGACTTTACCAAAGAAAACGATAAGTTCTCAAATGTTTATTCTTATCCGTTTTCTGTCAGAGAATATATCCCCGACGTAACCGGTATGACTGAGAAAAAAGCTATTGAAACTCTTGAAGCTAAGGGCTTTACAAATATTAGCGTTGAAAAGCAGGAAAGCAATACCGTTAAAAGCGGTACCGTTATATCGCAGGTTCCCGTCAGCAGCAAGCTTACTCAATATTCGATCTCAACAAAAATAACTATCTATGTAAGCTCAGGCAGCGGAGAAGAGAGCACCTCAGAAGGCCAAACAGATAATAAGCCGGTTGAGAGCACAACCGGAAACGAAAACACAACTCATCCAACCGAGCCAGATCCAACAGAGAGTACAACCGATAACAGTTCTCAGCCGCCGTCGGAGGAAAGTTCCGGTTCAGAGCCATCCTCATCCGATATCGGCTCCGGCGAAACAAATGATCAATCCGAGAGTCAGTCCAATGAAGAGGATCTCGACTGATATATGCAGCAAAGTAATTTAATAAACGGCATAATAATTCATTCAATCAGCGGCTTTTACTATGTGGAAGCCGCCGGTTTTGTTTATGAATGTAAAGCAAAGGGAGCATTCAGAAAAGAAAAGCTAAGCCCCCTTGTAGGAGACAACGTTTTGCTTGAAACCGACGGGGATAAGGGCTTTATTTGTAAAATAAACGACAGAAAAAATTTTTTGGTAAGACCTCCTATTGCAAATGTTGACTTCCTGTTTATAGTTGCCTCGGCGGATAAACCGAAACCGAACTTATACGTTATTGATAAGATGACGGCTTTTTCAGTTTACCACAGAATTGAACCTGTTATAGTGTTTTCAAAAACCGATCTCGGTGATGTAAGCGAATTCGCAGATATATATAAAAAATCCGGATTTAACGTTATTTGTTGCTCATCGGCAACAGGCGAGGGGATAGATTCTCTCAAAAGCGCTGTTTCAAAAGGAGTTTGCGCGTTTACCGGCAATTCGGGTGTTGGAAAGTCGAGCATTATAAATTCTCTTATTCCCGAACTGAACCTTGAGACCAATGAAATCAGCGATAAGCTCGGAAGAGGTAAGCACACAACAAGAAGCGTAAAGCTTTATCGCTTTGGCGGCGGTTATATTGCCGATACTCCCGGTTTTTCGGCGATCGATTTTGAAAATACGGGAGAAAAAATCTTTAAAGACGATTTGGCGGACTGTTTCCCCGAGTTTAATGATTATATTCAAAAATGCAAGTTTTATCCGTCTTGCTCTCATACGTCCGATAAGGGCTGCGCCGTTCTTAACGCGGTCAACGACGGCATAATTTCAAAAGATCGGCATATAAGCTACTGCCGGATGTTTGATGAGGTTAAAAATTTCAAAAGCTGGATGTAAGTCTTAATAACATTTTTCTCCTTTATGAGTATAATATGGTAAGGTAAGAACATATTTATATCTTACCCGATAAAATGCCAAAGCGAAAGGTTCACGGCTTTACGGGCAATGATATTAGTCAGGAGACGGGTGTTATGAAAGGTAGGAGAGCTGCCAAGGGGTTTATTATAGCTGCTTTCGGCGCGGGACTGTTTCTCGCATACTGCTTTCCCAGCAAATTTATCATAATCGCACTTGCTGTTTTACTTATCGCCGCAGGTATTTTTATTGTAAAAGCGTGACAGGGGTGCTCATATGCGGATAATTGTTTTAAACAGTCCAAAGTTCTTAAGACCGTTATTTAAAATTTTTTGCAGATGATTGGGAGAAAAAATGGAAGTAAAAAGAATAGAAGAGCTTAAAAGCTTATCAAACACAAGAGATCTCGGCGGATTTATAACGCGCGACGGCAAAATAATTAAACCCCGCCGTCTTATAAGAAGCGGGGAGCTGAAAAAAGCGTCTTCAGAGGATATAAAAATATTAACTGAGACTTATCATGTTCACACCGTTTTGGATCTTCGTATCGACGCCGAACGCGAGCAGTCACCTGATCCGGAGATGAACGGAGTAAAAACTGTTGTTTTGCCTGTGCTTGACAGCAGTTTTTTCGGCATTGCAAGGGATGAAAACTCAATGGAGGCCTGGCTAAAGCTCTTTGATAATACCGAGGTTGATCCGATAGAGGTATTTAAGGAAATGTACCGGAAGCTGATGTTCAGCGACTATGTTAAACCATATTACCGTGTTTTTTTTAACACTTTGCTCCAAAATAAATCCGGCGCGGTATTATGGCATTGCTCGGCGGGGAAGGACAGAGCCGGAATTGCAACAGTCCTTACACTTATGTCACTCGGAGTTAACAGAGAGGATATTATAAAAGATTATCTGATGACAGGCAAATTCCAAAAGAAAGAACTCAGAAAGCTTCGCCTTTTAATGCCGATATTTGTTAGAAAAAAAAGAGTTCGTGAGTGTATAAAAATACTTCTCGGAGTTGAAGAAATATATTTACACCAGCTGTTTGAGATTATAGACCGCGATTACGGAAATGATGAAAATTATCTTAGGGAATTTATCGGCTTAACTCAGGAAGAGCTTGATCAGTTAAAAGAAATGTATCTCACAGAGGAGAAAATTTTATGAAAAACAGCGAGATAAATATTAGGGATCCTTTTGTTTTAACTCAGGACGGAAAATATTATTTATATGGCACAAGGGCAAAAAATTTCGGACAGGCCACGGGCGGATTTGATGTTTATGAAGGAACTGATTTGATGAACTGGTCAGAGCCGAAGCAGGTTTTTTATTCGGAGAAATTCGGTTTGAATAAATCTGCGAATTGGGCGCCTGAGATACATAAGTATAACGGCAAATACTATATTTTTGCAACCTTTGAACAAAAAAACGGTATGCGAGGCACTTTTGCCTTAAAAAGCGATTCTCCTGTGGGTGAGTTTATTCCCGTGTCGGACAAAGCTCTGACTCCGGAAGATTGGTGGAGTCTTGACGGAACACTGTATGTTGATAAAAACGGTGATCCGTATCTTGTTTTCTGCCATGAGCACGTTCAGATCCTGAACGGAACAGTTTGCTTTGTTAAACTTAAAAAGGACCTCAGCGAACCCGACGGCGGCTGCAATCATATGTTTTCAGGATCCGATGCATTCGGCGTTATAAAGCAGGAAAACTCCCGCTATGTTACTGACGGGCCGTTTTTATACAGAGGAAAAAACAACAGGCTCTATTTGATGTGGTCAACAATAATCAACCATTCATATTATCAGTGTATCGCCGTTTCGGATAACGGAGAAATAGACGGGAATTGGATTCAGCTTGAACCCATTTTCACCAAGGACGGAGGTCACGGAATGATATTCAGAGATAACAGCCAAAAATTGATGCTGACTCTCCATTGTCCCAATTCTCAGCTTGAAGAAAAGCCTGTATTTTTTGAGCTTGAGGATACCGGAGAAACTCTAAAAATCAAAGTATAATTCAGGTGACTCAGATGAAAAAATTCAGCGGAATGCTGCTTGCGTCCGATTTTGACGGAACTCTTGCCGATTCAAACGGTCAAATTCCATCATTTGTTCGTGAAAAAATTAAATATTTTATTTCCGAGGGAGGATATTTTACCGTTTGTACCGGCCGTACAAAGCAGGGATTCCATCTTTATAACAGCAGCATTATAAATGCTCCCGTTCTTCTTGCCAACGGAATTATGGCTTATGACTATAAAAAAGAAAAAACAGTGTTCAGCTATTCTATTGACAAAAAGAACGCCGCTATTGCTTCGCTTATTCAGGAAAGGTTTCCCGATGTGTGCGTTGAACTTTATTCGGATACGTTCAAAACGTTTGCAATAAATATCAACGATCGCACAGTGGATCATTTTTCGCGCCAGTATATTGATTGGGCTAACGTTTCTGATTTGAGCAAAGCTGATCCTCCGTTTGTTAAAATAATGGTCAGCGCGGGAGTTCAGCGCGCGAGAGAGGTTCAAAACTTTCTTGACGGCGTTATAGGAGATTTTGATCTGAAATATATTCCGTCATCGTGGGAATATGTTGAAATTATCAATAAGGACTATGATAAAGGCAAAGGGCTTATGAAGCTTGCCGATATATTAGGCGCCGATAAAAACAAAGTTTTCGCCGTTGGTGACGGCGAAAACGATCTGGATATGCTGAAGGCAGCTTTTTTGAGCTTTGTTCCGGCAAACGGCTGCGAGGCGGCAAAGTCCATACCTCATATTGACGTTCCATCAAACGATAACGGAGCTGTTGCCGCGGTTATTGACTATCTTGACATCTGCTTAAAATAAGAAACAGTTCTGCTTTTTTATCTCGTCTGTTATCTCTCGAACAAGAAGAGATGTGGTTTTAACAAATTCCGTTTTTTCATTTTTTCCGTATAAAACGGCGTCTCTGAAAGAGGCGGCTTCTGCTCCCATAATTTCATGCTGAGGCATATTGTACGGAATAAGATTTTCTCTTTTCCCGTCTTTTATTAAATCAATTCCAACAAGTTGCGATAAAGAATTTATGCTTATTGTTCCTCTGTCGCCAATTATTTCGGACGGAGAATAATTCTGACCCACCTTTGAGTAGATCAGATTTACAGTCATATCTTTATAACAAAGCAAGGATATGCCTGATGCGTCAGCGCCGGTGTTTAAGAAAATTGAATTGGATATTATCTTTTCCGGCATTCCGAAAAGGGCCGCGGCAAGATAAATATTGTATACCCCGATATCCATCAAACAACCCGTGTGCATTTTAGGATTGAAGATATTGGGACATTCGTTTCTGAGATATGCGGAATACTTTGACGAAAGCTGGCAGAACACAAAATTTACCGTTCTTATTTGTCCGAGCTTTGCAACTTCATTTTTAAGAATATCAAACGCGGGAACATAGAGCGACTTTATAGCTTCTGTGTAAATCAGCCCCTTTTTATCGGATAATTCCAAAAGCTCAAGCTCCTGTTCTTTTGTTGTTGTTGCGGGTTTTTCGCATATAACGCTTTTTCCGTTTTCTAGAAAGAGCTTTGTTTGTTCATAGTGGAAACTGTTTGGGCTGGCAATATAAACAGCGTCAATATCGCTTTTTGCCATCTCGGTAAGGTTTGTATAGCATTTTTCAAAGCCGTGTTTTTTTGCATAGGCCTCTGCTTTTTCCTGAGTTCTTGAATAAGCCGCCTTGAATTCATAGCCGCCAACGTGTTTTGCCGCGGATATAAACGCTTCGCATATCCAAGATGTTCCTATTGTTCCTATCTTCATTTAATCACCCTGTTTTTTTTTCGCATTATAATTATATCATAATTCATAATTTTGTATAGACATTTTTGGAATTTTAGAGTAAAATATCTTATCAGAGGTGAAAACAATGCTGTCTGTAAGACCTTATACCGATAACGACCGTGAACAGGTTGAAAAAATTTGCTTTGAAAACGCAGGGTGTGCCGATGCAAAGGAAGAAACTCAAAAGTTTATCAGTCTTTTATACTGCTCATACTATATTGAGCAGGAAAAAGATAATTGTTTTGTTGCCGTTGATGACAGCGGCAATATAACAGGATATATTCTCTGCTGCGAAAACTATAATAAATACGAAAAAGTTTACACCGAAAACTATATCCCTCAGGCCGCGTCTCTCGGTGCAAAAACATATGTTGATTCAAAATTCAATATGCTGAAATTCGCTATGTACAGAAAGGATTATCCTGCGCATTTCTTTATAAATGTAAGTTTGGATAATCAGAATATGGGCATAGGAGAGCTGCTCATTTCAACGCTGAAAGCTCATCTCAGAAAAAAATATATCAAAGGGATGATGCTTGTATGCGATGCCGAAAATGAAGCCCTTATCAAGTTTTTTGAAAAGAACGGTTTTAAAAGTCTGCTAACAACGATGTTCGGCAGAGCTATGGCTCTTGAAATTGAAAAATAATATGATTTTATCAGAAAATAAGCAAAAGAGTATTATTGAGATTATAAAAAAATGCGGTAAAAATTTGCTCTCGGCGCATGATATCGGGAGAAATGAAAACGATATTTCTTCAAAAGAAGGAGCCGCTAATTTTGTTACGGTTTATGACGTTAAAACTCAAGATGACCTTATTTCCGGACTTAAAGACGTAATCCCGGACGCGCTGTTTTTTGCGGAAGAGCAGGATAATTCAATGGTTGATTTCAAAGATTCCTTCTGCTTTTTTATTGACCCGATAGACGGAACAACCAATTTTATCCACGGTATGAATATGAGCGCGGTGAGCGTTGCCCTCTCATATAACGGCGAAACTGTTTTCGGCGCTGTATATGATCCTTATGCGGATGAGATGTTTTGGGCAAGCAGAGGCGATGGGGCTTATCTCAACGGTAAAAAAATATACGTTTCAAACAGAAGCCTTGAAAACGCTTTGATTATGTTCGGCACCGCTCCATATGACCGTGAAGTTCTTGCAGAAAATTTTTTCCCTGTCCTTTACCGTGTTTATATGAACTGCGCCGATATCAGAAGAAGCGGCTCGGCGGCTCTCGATCTTTGTTATGTTGCGTGCGGCAGGGCGGAGGCATATATAGAGGCAATTTTATCTCCGTGGGATTTTGCAGCAGGAAAGCTCATTCTTGAAGAGGCTGGCGGTAAGCTCACTTCTTTTAACGGAAATGATATTATTTTAGGCGAAAAGTCGTCTGTTTTATGTTCAAATACAGTCCTACACAGCAAAATGCTCGGACTTATAAATCAATAAATAAGGAGAAATTAATTATGGCAGGAAACATTCTTGACAGGTTCAAGGAGACGGTTGAAGAGGTAAGAGAAGCCGTCAACGGAAAAAAGGTAAAGGTAGGCATTATCGGAACAGGGTGGATCGCTGAAGCGCACGTAAAAAACTACCAGAGATGCGAAGACGTTGAGATAGTTGCAGCTGCCGATCTCATTCCCGGAAAGGCTGAAAAATTCTGCAAGGCAAACGGCCTTAGCGGAGTGCGTCTTTATCCGGATCATAAATCAATGCTTGACGCTGAAGAGCTTGACGCAGTAAGCATTTGCACCTACAATAAAACTCACGCGGAATGCGCCATATATGCCCTAAAAAAAGGCGTTAACGTACTTCTTGAAAAGCCTATGTGTGTAACAGTTGAAGAAGCTGCTGAAATATGCAAAGCCGAAAAGGAAAGCGGCAAAATTCTCTCCATCGGCTTCCAGCCCCGTTTTGACGAAAATATGAAAATGGTTAAAAAGGTCGTTCAGAGCGGCGAGCTTGGTCAGATTTATTATATCCAAACCGGAGGCGGAAGAAGAAGAGGTATACCCACTCCCTACGGCACATCGTTTATTGAAGAAAAAACCGCCGGTCTCGGCGCGCTTGCCGATATAGGCTGCTATTCTCTCGATATGGTTCTCAATGCAATAAACTATCCGAAGCCCTTAACAGTTTCCGGATATACATCCTCTTTCTTCGGCAAGGATCCCGCTTATTTTGAAAAACATCCTGAATACGCCGATGTTTTCTCCGTTGATGATTTTGCAGCGGCGTTTATCCGCCTTGAGGGAGGCATCGTTATTGATTTCCGCATTGCGTGGGCTATGAATCTTGATACTTCCGGCGACACCATAATCCTCGGAACAAAGGGCGGATTAAGAATTCCTTCAACAGAATGCTGGAACGGCAGTATAGGCGGTCCGCTTAAGATTTATAAGACCGTTGCAGGCGAAGAGGTTGAGATGGAGATCCCCGAAAAGGAAAACGGTGAGGATAATTTCTATAAGAAAATCAGATATTTTATTGACGCTGTTAAAGAGGGCGGTTCAGCTCCCGTGCCATCAGCTCAGATCCTATATAATCAGGCAATAATCGACGGTATCGCAAAGAGCGCAGCCATCGGAAGAGAAATTGAGATAATTATCCCCGAAGTATGATTAAATCTTATCTTGAACTCGGTAAAATTGTAGGCACTCACGGAATCAGGGGCGAGCTTAAGCTCGACCCCTGGTGCGATGATCCTGATTTTGCAAAAAATTTCAGTACCGTGTATTTCGGAAAAAACGGCGAAGATCCTGTAAAAATAGCGTCCTGCCGAAAGCATAAAAATCAGATTCTTTTTACTCTTGAAGGATATAACGATATCAATTCCGCCGAAACTCTGCGAAATAAGATAATTTATATTAAAAGAAGCGATATAAAATTATCGGACGGCGTTTGGTTTATCGAAGAGCTTATGGGCTGCAAAGCTATCAACGCGGACGATAACAATATCGTTTACGGCAGCATAACCGATATCTTCCAGACCGGTGCAAACGATGTTTGGCAGATAACAGATGAAAACGGGAATAATTTTCTTCTTCCCGCAATAAAGGATGTTGTTATTGACGCTGACGTTGAGAATTGCAGGGCTTATATAAGACCCTTAAAGGGGATATTTGACGATGCGAATTGATATTTTAACTCTTTTCCCCGAAATGTGCAAAAGCGTTTTTTCAGAGAGCATTCTCGGCAGAGCCATAGCGGGAGGAAAGTTGACTGTTAATGCCGTTAATATAAGAAACTATACCCTTGATAAACACAACCGTGTTGACGATACCCCCTATGGCGGAGGTATGGGGATGCTTATGCAGGCGCAGCCCATATATGACTGCTATAAAGCGCTGTGCGATCAGATTGGAAAAAAGCCGCACCTTATTTATATGTCCCCTCAGGGAAAAACTTTAACGCAGAAAAGAGCGAGAGAGCTTTCTTCTTATGAGAATATAGCAATTTTATGCGGTCATTATGAAGGAGTTGACGAACGGGTTCTGGAAGAGATCGTTGACGAAGAAATTTCAATTGGGGACTATGTTTTAACAGGCGGTGAGCTTCCCGCACTTGTTTTATCCGACTGTATAGCCCGAATGGTTGACGGAGTTTTGCCGAATGAAGAAGCATATTCTCTGGAAAGCCACTATTCATCTCTTCTCGAGCACCCTCAGTACACTAAGCCCTATGAATGGAACGGTAAAAAAGTTCCTGATGTTCTCATTTCGGGACATCACGCCAACATTGAAAAATGGAAGCGCGAACAATCGTTAAAGCGTACATATGAGCGTCGTCCGGATTTGTTAAATAATGCACTTCTCAGCGAAACGGACAAATTATTTATTGATAATTTGAAACAAAATGCTGAAAATTTGGTTCAAACGTAAAAATTGGTAAAAAAAATGTGGTAAAACTGCACAAAAGACAGCCTTAAATTTTTACGGGATTTAGTTTATCAAACGAATTATTTTTTTATTAAACTCTGATGATTGACGAGCCGATTCTTTGTGATATAATATAGTAAACAGTGTTTTTCCGGAGGGAGTTATATTTATGATCGTTAAAGATATCACCGTACAAAATCAGGTAGGTTTACATGCCCGTCCCGCAACATTTTTTATCCAGAAGGCAAATGAATTCCGTTCTTCGATCTGGGTTGAAAAAGAAGAGCGCAGAGCAAACGCAAAGAGTCTTTTGGGCGTGTTATCTCTTGGCATAACAGGCGGCACAGATATTAGGATCATCGCCGACGGTCAGGATGAAAGCGATGCTGTTGAGGCTCTTTCAAATCTCGTTATATCCGGTTTCGCTGAGTAATTAACTATATCCAAAGCGGTGTATCGTTAGCCGATACACCTTTTTTGTTTTGTTGGGAGGCTGTTTCATGACAAAAATTGAAGAATTGAGAAAAAAAGCCATGGCTCTTCCCGAACAGCCCGGCGTTTATATAATGAAAAACGCAAAAAGCGAAATTATATATATAGGTAAGGCAAAGGTTCTTAAAAACCGCGTCAGTCAGTATTTCGGTTCTCAGAACAACCATACCCTAAAAGTTAGGAAAATGGTCTCAAACGTTTTTGATTTCGATTATGTTATAGTCGGAAGCGAATTTGAGGCATTGGTGCTTGAATGCAGCCTTATCAAACAGAATAAACCAAAATATAATATTCTTCTAAAAGATGATAAAGGATACAGCTACATTAAGATAACCGACGGCGAATGGAAAATGTTTTACGATGTAAAGCAAAAAACCGATGACGGAGCAAAATATATAGGTCCGTTTACCTCCGGCGGCGCAGTAACCCAAGCTGCTCTGCAGGCAAAGGACATTTTTATGCTGCCTCACTGCAACAAAAAGTTTCCTCAGGACATAAACAGGTCAACAAGGCCGTGTTTAAACTACTATATAAAGCTTTGTTCCGGAGCCTGCAAGGGGCTTATCGGACGAGAAGAGCATAATGCTGCGGTTGACGAGGCGATAGAATTTATTCAGGGCGGAAAGGCTAAATACTTAAAAGAAGCAAACGAGCTTATGCAAAAGGCGAGCGATGAGCTTGACTTTGAAAAAGCGATAAAGCTTCGCGACAGAATAAGGGCAGTTGAACGCTCATCGCAAAGGCAGCATATGGTAAGCTCAAACTGCAAAAATCAAGATGTTTTCGGAATAGCAAGTTTAGGGAATAAATCCTTTGTTAACGTTCTATGTTTTAGGGACGGTTCGCTTATTAACACCGAAACCTTTGTTATTGACAGAATAGAGGAGCCCGACGAGGAATATGCCGAGCTTCTTACAAATTATTATAATTCTCAGTCTGATTTTCCTCAGCGGATCTGCATTGATGTCAATCTTTCTCAGCGTGAATTTTTAGAGGAATACTTTTCTTCGCTTGCAGGGAAAAAGGTTGTTCTTTATGTCCCGAAGGCAGGAGAGAGCAAAACCCTGCTTGAAACCGCAAAAAAGAACGCATCTGAAAAGCTTTCAAGAGTTCTTTCTTATAACGATAAGCAAAATTCCGTTCTTATAGAACTGAAAGAAACTCTCGGACTTAATGTTACTCCGTCATATATCGAAGCCTACGATATTTCAAATACGGCAGGACAGGAGAATGTTGCCGGAATGGTAGTATTTAAGGACGGCAAACCGCTTAAAAGATGCTATCGCAGGTTCGCGATAAAGAGCTTTGAAGGACAGGACGATTACCGCTCTCTTGCAGAGGTTCTCGAAAGACGAATAAAAGAATATAATAAACCTGATAATTCAGATAAAACGGAGGGCTTCGGTAAAAAACCCGACCTTATCCTGCTTGACGGAGGTATAGGTCAGGTGAACGCCGTAAAACCGATTTTTGAGAGTATGAATTTTGACGTTCCGCTGTTTGGAATGGTAAAGGACGGAAAACACCGGACAAGAGCGATAGCTGCGGGTAACGGCGAAATAATGATAAACGATAAAAGAAGCGTATTTTCGTTTGTTTCATCAATACAGGAGGAAGTTCACCGCTATGCAATAAATTATCACAGAACGCTTAAAAAGAAAAACACGCTCGAAATAACGCTTACATCGATTGAAGGCATCGGAAAACAGAGGGCAAAACTCCTGCTCGCACGTTTTAAAACTCTCGATGCAATAAAGAGCGCGGAGTTAGACGAGCTTTTAAGCGTTGCGGGGCTAACTCAAACAGCAGCAAAAAGCGTTTATGAGCATTTCCATAAACCGGAATAAACAAAATGTGAAATAAGTGTTGACAAAACCCCATATTTCGTGGGATAATATATTACAATAATCGACCGGAGAATCATATGAGGATAGTATCGGGAACAGCGAGAGGCAGAAAATTATTAACGCCCGAAGGAATTGATATCCGCCCCACGACCGATAAGGTCAAGGAGGCTATGTTCAGCATTATTCAGTTCGATCTTCAAAATAAAGCCGTGCTTGATCTGTTCGCCGGAACCGGACAGCTTGGTTTGGAGGCGATAAGCCGCGGAGCAAAAAGCGTATGCTTTGTTGATTCCTCAAAAAAGGCTCTTGAGCTTGTTAAAAAGAATATTGCTCTTACGGGGTTTTCAAAATCTGCCCGTGTTTCTTACGGCGATTCTTTTTCTTTTTTGAAAAGCTGCAATGAAAAGTTTGACATAATAATTCTTGACCCTCCGTACGAAAACGGTATGTGCGAAAAGGCTGCAGCTCTTTTGCCTGATGTGCTCAGAAATAATGCCATTGTTATCTGCGAAACCCGTCCGGATGAAAAGTTGCCTGAAAACATAGGGAAGCTTAAAATTGCTAAGGAATATAAATACTCAGCTATAAAGCTGACTGTATATCGCGAGATGGAGGAATAGCGTGAAAAATCACGCTGTTATCCGGTTTTTTGTCCCTCAAAATTTTATCAAATTCAAGATTTTGAAACAAAAAAAATTGCCATCACGCCTTGTCCGGCTACAACAAGGGGTTATTGTGATTATTTTATTTCTATATGTAGCCGGAAAGGCTATGGTAATTAAAAATGGCGTCTTTGGCTGTGTGCCCCGGTAGCTTTGATCCTATAACAATAGGGCATGTTAATATAATTTCAAGAGCGGCAAAGCTTTTTGATAAAGTTATCGTTGTTGTAATGATAAACACCAAAAAAAAGTTTTCCGGTATGTTTTCTCCCGAAGAGAGAATGGATTTTATCAGAAGAAGCGTTGCGCATATTCCAAATGTTGAAGTTGATTTTTATGACGGACTTTTGGCTGATTACGCCATAAAAAAAGAAGCCGTTGCCATTGTTAAGGGCTTGAGGGTTTTATCTGATTACGAGGATGAGTTCAAACAGGCGCTTACAAACAAAAAACTGGCACAGAACGTTGAAACCATATTTATGGTAACCGACACCGAATATATGTTTTTAAGTTCAAGCGTTGTTAAAGAAGTCGGAGCACTCGGCGGAGATATCGGTGATTTCGTTCCGGCTGAAATAAAAGACGATATTATTAAAAGAATAAGAGAAAGGTGATATAATTATGAGCGTAGAAGACTTACTCAATCAGATTGAAGACATACTTGAAGAGGGAAAGGGCTCCCTTTTAGGCGGAGGCAAAATTAAGGTTGATGCTGAAGCTATCCGTTCAATAATATCTGAAATCCGTATCAGTATGCCTGATGAGGTTATTCAGGCAAGAAAAATTGCCGCCGAAAGAAAGGTTATTCTTTCTCAGGCAAGTGATGCTGCCGAGCTTAAAATCAAGCAGGCTGAAATTCAGGCAAGAAAGCTTGTTGAAGAGCATGAAATCACCAAAAACGCTGAAATCAACGCCCAGGATATAATTAACGAAGCAAAGCGCCAGGCATCGGAGCTCGTTGAAAAAGCAAAGGCCAATTCTAACGAGATCGTATCCAACGCTCAGAAATGGGCTGCCGAGCTCAGAAACGGAGCAAGCACTTTTGTTGACACTATAATGAACGAAAGCGATGAGATCCTTTCTCAGAGCATAGATGCTTTTTCAAAGAGCCTTAATAAGGTTAGAATAGCCTCTCAGCAGCTTAAGAGCGCAACAAAAAAAAGCGTTTCCGATAACTGATAAAAAATAATAGCAGCGCGCCTCGCATATATATTGTGCGAGGTGTTATTTATGACTGTTATTTCGCTGAAAAATTCAAAATACTATATCAGAGCCGCTCTGGTCTCGTTGCTGCTTGTTTTCATTATATCTCTTATAGTAGGAGGCGCGCGTGTTCCTGCCTTTAGCGGGAATACCTCAGCTCAGCGCGGTTATATTGAGATTTACAGAGAGTTTCTTTATTCATTTGGATGGGAGACAGACGAAACGCCAGCAGAAATTTCTCAGATACTCA